>JBOHQZ010000019.1:0-19640 GCA_050732275.1 bacterium | reverse complement strand
CGATCACCTGGTTGTTTTGGAGAAAGCGACACATCCGCGCCACAAATTGTGCGGCGGCGGACTGACGCCGTGGGCGGATGTGCTCTTGCGCGAGCTTGATCTTGCCGCGCCGGTGCCGGATCTGCCGGTGGATAAAGTGCAGCTTTATCTCAGCGATCGCCCGCTCGAGTTCGCGACGCCGGGCATGTTGCGCACGATTCGCCGCAACGAATTTGATGCGGCGCTGGCAAACAGCCTGCGGCAGAAGGGCGTGCGGTTGTTGGAAAACACGCCGGTGCAAAATTTGATCGAAGAGCCGGACAGCATTCGAGTGGAGACGGAAGCAGAAACTTTTCTTGCCAAGATCGTCGTCGGTGCGGATGGCGCCAAGAGCGTAGTGCGCCGCACATTTTTTCCGGAGGCTTCTTCGCGTGTGTCACGCTTGATTGAAATTTTGGTTCCGGCGACCAACGGCCTCGCGCGGGAATTTGAGCAACGCACGGCCGTGATCGATTTTCGTCATATTCGCCATGGCCTGCAAGGGTACGTTTGGGATTTTCCCTGTCTGTGCGGCGGCGCGCCGCATCTCAACATCGGAGTTTTTGATAGCCGGGTGCTTGCCGACGAGCAGGCGCCCCGCGTACATTTGCCTGATATTTTGCAACGCCATCTCGAGGCGCGCGGCTGGGATATTTCCGTCGATTTGATGGGCCATCCGGAGCGCTGGTTTCATCCGCAGGATGTTTACAGCCGGCCGCGCGTGTTGTTGGTGGGCGATGCCGCCGGCGTCGAACCGTGGCTCGGCGAGGGCATTTCCATGGCGCTGGCCTACGGGCCGATCGCTGCCTCGGCGATATTGGCGGCTTTGGAAAACGGCGATTTTTCCTTTCATAATTACCGCCAACGCATTCTTTCCCAGCAGCTCGGTAAGATTTTACGCCGCAATCGCCTCGTCGCGCGGCTGTTTTATATGCGGAAGCTCTTTCCCATGCTACCGATCTTTAGCGACATTTTGCACGCCTACTTGAATCACCGCGTTAAACGAGGAATCAGGAACAACAGTGGCAGCGGGCAGACGCAGCAGTAAGCAGAGGCAGAAGCAGTAGCAGTAGACAGAAGCAGTTCCGCATCACTAAATTAAGGGAACGGTTTGCTGAAAATCTTGTCCCGAAGGCTACGCCCGAAGGGGACAGCCGAGAATAGCCCCGCGATTGATCGCGGGGAAACATCATCCAGCAATACCTCATTAGTCCCGTCAGGGACGAATGAGAACGCCGTGATCGGAATATTTCAAGCGGTTATTTTCAATCGTCCCTGGCGGGACTGAGAGATTTTGTTGTTTCATATTTCCCAGAGATAAAATCTCTGGGCTATTTTCATTTTGTCCCCTACGGGCGTAGCCTTCGGGACAGAACGCCGCAAATAACAATCGCCAGCTTAATGAAGTGGAGTAGCACTTTGCTTTTATCTGCCACTGCTCGTGCCACTGCCACTTTCATCCAAAGGAATCGTCCCATGCTCGCAGCAGCCATCCAAATGGATTCAAAAGAAGACATCACGGCAAATTGGGCAACCGCCAAGCGTCTCGCGGAGGAGGCGAAAGGCCGCGGCGCCCAGCTCGTGGCTTTTTCGGAAACTTTTCTTTACGTCGGTCCGGACAAAACCGCGGCCTCCGACCTCGACGGCGAGTGGCTGCCAAAATTTTCCGCGCTCGCTGCGGAGCTTGGCGTTTATTTGCTCGCCGGTTCGGTTGGCGAGCGCATTCCGGATTCCAAGAAAATTTACAACACTTCGGTGTTGCTGGATCCGCGCGGCAAAGAGTTGGCGCGGTATCGGAAAATTCATCTCTTCGATGCGACGTTCCCCAATGGCCGCTCGTATCGCGAGTCCGATTATATTGCTCCCGGCGCGGAAGTCGTGATCGCCAAAACGGAATTTTGCGACGCCGGCCTGTCGATTTGCTACGATCTGCGCTTTCCGGAGCTTTATCGCCGGTTGGTGGCCGGCGGTGAAACGCGGCTGATTTTTGTTCCCTCCAACTTCACTCTAATGACCGGCAAGGATCATTGGCTGCCTTTACTGCAAGCGCGGGCGATTGAGAATCAAGTCTACCTCATCGCGCCGAATCAGTGCGGCGAAAAATATGGCGGGCGGGCGAGCTGCGGCCGCAGCGCGATTATCGATCCGTGGGGCACCGTGCTCGGTCTCGCGCCGCCGGACCGGGAAGGCGTAGTGCTCGCGGAAATCGATTTTGATTATCAGGACGAAGTACGCCGCGCGCTGCCTTGCCTCAACCACATACGGTTACATACTTCACAATGAAAAAATCAAGGCAAAACCATTTGGGGCAAAACTATTAAAGCTTCAGAGGACAGAAAAATGTTTGCCGTCTGTTCCATCCTTTCATCACCAAAATCCCTGGCAAGAAAATTTTAATGACGCGCTCCAGGTTTTGGGAATAAGCAGCACCAATAAACTTGAAAGGGGTCCCTCGCCGCCTCAAATAGTCTAAGGGGGTTCCATTAACATCGACTCATGGGAGGATGCCATGCGCGTTGCATTGCTCGATCCGGCCACTCGTTTTGCCACTATTGAGCCTTATGAAAATCTTGGTTTAGCTTATCTCACTGCGGCGTTGCGCCAGCAAGGTCATGAAGTGTTGCTGCTCAGCACGGCGCATCAAAATCTGTCGATGCGGCAAACGATCCGCGCCGTGACGCAGTTCAATCCGGCGTTGCTCGGCATCACGGTGCTCGGCGCCAATGCCAAGCGCGCCATCAACGTGGTGCATCGACTACGGGAGAGCGGCTATAATGGGCATATCACCCTCGGCGGCTATTACCCGACTTTCCATGCGACCGAGCTGATGCACGGCTTTCCGGCGCTTGATTCCATCGTGCGCAACGAGGGCGAGATGACCTTGCTCGATCTCGTCGAACATTTGCCGGACAACGATTTGAGCGAGGTTTTGGGCATCACTTATCGCGACGGCGCAGCGGTCAAAGAGAATCCCCAGCGCCCGTTCACGAAAACCATCGACGAACTGCCGTTTCCGGCGCGCGATTTTACCCCGCATATCTTGCAAATGGGCAGCTTCATCCACGTTTCCACCTCGCGCGGCTGTTATGCCAATTGCAGCTTTTGCTCGATTGCCAAGTTCTTCCGTATGGGCAACGGCAAAGTGTGGCGCCGGCGCAGCGCTGAAAGCCTCGCCGACGAAGTTGAAATGCTGGTCAAGCGTTTTGCCTGCAACCGCTTCAAATTTATTGACGATCAGTTTATCTTGACCAATAAGGAAGGTCATGAGTTTGCCGACGCTTTTGAGGAAGAACTGGGCCGGCGAAATTTGCAAATCAAGTTTTCTATTGCCTGCCGCGCCAACAATATCGAGAAGCATTTGGTCCAACGTCTGAAAGCTATTGGCCTGGAAAAGGTTTTTGTCGGTGTCGAATCCGGCCATCAACGCGGGCTGGACACCTTCGATAAAGAAACCACGGTGGAGATGAACAATCAGGCGCTCGCCACGCTGCGCGAGTTTAACTTGAATTATGACTTGGGTTTCATCCTCATCGACCCCTACACCACCTACGACGAGCTCAAACAGAACCTGCTCTACCTGCTCGAGCAAAAATCCCTCATCAAACAGCGCGGCACTTATCTCTCCGTAACCACTTCGCTGATGGCTTATGGCGGCACACCGATTTATGACCGTTTGGTGAAAGAACGCCGGCTCTTGGGCGATTATTTCAACGGATTCTATTATCAAATTGCGGATAAAGAGGTGCGCCGCTTCCAGTTCTTGATGGAAAAGGTGGTTGATGGTCTGCTGGCCAAGGCCATTAACCAGTTATTATTTTGGTGGAAAGATTTACGCTCCTATCTGCGCGATGTTTTCAAGTCGAAAGTTTTGCTGCCCAAAAACTCAACGAAAGGGGGTGAGCGATATGAAAGGGTTGCGGTTGATGTTGCAAGTCTTCCGCATGCTGCCGTTCTGGAGCCGCGTGAATACCATACCTACGATCACGGTTTGATTCGATAGTGTGAATCACGCAAGCAGCGAAAAAAGCCCGTCACTGGTCGGCGGAATTCAACTGGTGATGGGCTTTCTATTTTCAAAAAAAATCTGGCAAGAATCAAAAAAGATTGATATATTTTTAGGTTGTCAGTGGCGCTTTTATATTCTTGCCGGATACAGCTATGAAAAATTTCATTACCTTGTGCCTCATCGCTTTGTGTTTCCCGAGCTGCTTTCCTCGCCAAACGGATACGGACTTGGCGAAAAACGTGTTGATCTACGGCATCCCACAAACGCCGACTTCGCTTGATCCTGTCACGGCGACGGATTTGATCTATTATCAAATCGCTTTCAACATCTTTGAGACCTTGATTACGATCAATCGGGAAAAAGGGCAATTCAGGCCTGCACTAGCCAGGGCGTGGCATTCGGATTCGACCGGATTATGTTGGACTTTTTCATTGCGGCCGGACGTGATGTTTCATGATGGCAGCCATCTAAATGCCGAGGCAGTGAAAATTTCCTTCGAGCGACAATTCAACACGGGCAGCCTCTACTTCCGTCCCGAGGTTACCAACACCTTCGGCCAGTTTGCGTTCGGCATGCTCAAAGAAATCCGTGTCCTCAATGATTCAACGGTTCAGTTCATCCTCAAGTATCCCTACTCTGCCTTTCTCGATAATCTCGCTACACCTAAATTGGCCGCCATCGTTAGCGCCAGCGCTCTCAAAACTTCGGCAGAGCAATTGGGGCATCATCCGGCCGGCACCGGGCCTTTCCAATTCGTGCGATGGGAGGCGGATAGAAAAATTGTAATCAAGAAATTTTCCCAATATTGGGGTAACCCACCTCAGCTTGATAGTGTCGTTTATCGAATTGTTCCCAATCTCGAAACTAGAGTGCAAGCCTTGCAGGATGGCCACTTAGATGTGATCAGCGGCTTGAGCGCGGCGAGTGTCGATCAGCTCAACCGCCTTGAGGGCATCCACGTGGTGGAAACGCCGATTTTGGGAACGACGTTTTTGGGCTTCAATTGCCAAAAATATCCCTTTTCCGATGTCAAAGTGCGACAAGCGGTTGCACGCGCGTTGGATAAAAAGGCCCTGGTGTTATCCGTCAGTCGAGGGCTTGCGATACCAGCCCGCGGCCCTCTCCCTCCGACAGCCATAAGCTATGACACCACGCTGACCAGCCTGCCTTATGACACCTCTGCGGCTAAAGCGCTGCTCCAAAACTCCTGCTACGTCAAGGACTCTGCCGTCGCTTTGAATTATTTTATTGAAACCGATACTCTGCGCGCCAGCCCGATGGTGCAGGGCTTTAAATATTACTTGAAAAAAGCCGGTATGGATGTTAACATCGTTCCATTTTATGATTGGCAAAAATTTCTAAATAACATTCTCAGCGGAAGCAAGGCACAGTTATTTTGGACTGCGTGGTCATGCCAAACACCTCATCCGGATAATTTTCTTTATTCCCTTTTTCATTCGCGGTCGGCACATAATTTTTTCAAATATGAAAATACGGATGTGGATTCGCTTCTGGAGCAAGCGCGCCGGGCGCCGAATAATCAGGAGCAACACCGGCTCTACAAACGAGTGCAAGAAATTATTATGCACGACGTTCCGGCGGTCTTCATCAGCCATCCCAAAGCCGTTTATGCCATTCGTGATCGTGTGAAAAATTTCCGCGTCGATCCGCTGGCGATTCCGTGGCTGAATGAGGTGAGGTTGGAAGACGCCAAGTGAAATGTAGCGTCGGCGCACGTTAATGACACGGAGTTCTCTCGCCTCCCTCCAAATCATCCCCATTGGGCTGCGACGGTATATGAGATCCGCAGTCTCCCACCCGTATTTATCCTGAGCCTTGGTGGAATTTTTTATTCGAAAAAGTCATGGCAAAAATGAAAAAAAAGGATTATATTTTTCTTTATTCCTTATTATCGTTTCATGCTATTTTTTGCGCTTTTGCTGCCATGAAAAAATGTTTTAAAGTGCTCCTCTTGGCCTTATGTTTTTGGGGGTGCTTTACGCCGCAGCCAAGTCAAATCGCCAATACGCACTTACGTTACGGCATACCGCAAGCCCCGCTTTCACTCGACCCTGCCACAACGACTGACTTGATTTATTACCAAATCGCCTTCAATATCTTTGAGACTTTGATCGCGATGGATTGGGAAAAAGGAGCTTATGTTCCGAGATTAGCCACCTCGTGGCAGCCAGATTCAACCAGAATGCAGTGGACATTTTCCTTGCGGCAGGATGTGGTTTTTCACGACGGCAGCCCTTTGAATGCCGCAGCCGTCAAAGCTTCTTTGGAACGGCAATTTGACTGCAACACTCCTTTTTACAGACGGGATCAGACTGATACTTATGGTCTTTTTGCCTTCAGTATGATCAAAGAGATTCGCGCCGTAAATGATTCGACGGTCGAGTTCATCCTCAAGTATCCTTATTCGGCCTTTCTCGATAATTTAGCCACCCCGAACTTTGCTGCCATTGTCAGTCCACGCGCTCTAAAAAATTTTGGCGAGAATTTTGGGCGCCATCCGGTTGGCACCGGGCCGTTTCAATTCGAAAGCTGGAAACCGGATAGCCAGATCGTCATCAAAAAGTTTGAACGCTATTGGGACAAACCGCCACAGCTCGAAAGCGTGATCTATAAAATCATTCCCAGCCTTGACGACAAGCTCCAACAATTGCGGAATGGAGAGTTAGAGGTGATGAGTGGATTGAGCGCGGCGAGTGCTAATCAACTGTATCAAACCCATGGCATTAAAGTCGTAACTGCTGATCTCATGGGAACAGTATTTATAGGCTTTAATTGCCAGATCTATCCATTTTCTGATGTTAAAATACGGCGCGCCGTCGCCCATGCCTTGGACATAAAATCCATGGTGCATTCGCTTAGCCGCGGGTTTTCGATTGTGGCGCGGGGAGCACTTCCACCGAGGTCGAGAGATTACGATACCACACTAACTTCTCCAGCTTATGCGCCCCAGACAGCACAAGCTTTGTTGCAAAGCACCGGCTATCGCAATGGCGCCGCCGTTCAATTGCCTTACCTTTCACATACGGATACACTGCGCGCCGATCCTCTGGCGCAAGCCATCAAAGCGGCCCTGGAAAAAATTGGCTTTTCCGTTGACCTGGTGCGTTATCATGATTGGGAAACTTACCGCAAGAGCGTTCTCCTTGGCGGCAAATATCAGCTCTTCAGAGACGCTTGGCTGGGATACACCCGCCATCCGGATAATTTTCTTTATCCCTTGTTTCATTCGCAATCTTCGCATAATTTCTTCAAGTATAAAAATTCGCAAGTCGATGCGCTTTTGGAGCAGGCGCGCCGGACACCGGACGAGCCAACGCAGCGCGTGCTTTACCGTAGAGTCCAAGAAATCATTGCGCAGGACGTTCCAGCCATCTTCTTCAGCCACCCGCAAGCGGTTTACGCCATTCGCGATCGCGTTAAAAATTTCCGCGTCGATCCGCTGGCGATCCCATGGTTGAATGAGGTGAGGTTGGAATAAAGCTTGGAGGAAGTGATCGAACCGGGGAGTCCGTAAAGATGTTCTTGGAAGACACAACCATCCGACCGCTTATGAAAAGCCAACAAGAAACCAACGAGCAAGCGCTCAAAGAACTGCAGGAATTGCGGCAGCAATTCAATGACTTTCTTTATTTTTTGCCGGACGCTTTGCTGGAAATCGATCTTCTCGCGCCGCGCCTGACCTATATGAATCGCATGGCTTATATTGTGTTCGGCTATACCGAGACGGATTTCGCCGCCGGCATCGAGATTTCCAGCTTGTTCGCCGAAGGAGAGTACGAGCGCGCCGTGCGGATTATCACCGATTACGTCGGCGATAGCCTCAGCCGAAAAACTGCTTATGCGCGTTCCGGAAAACAGGATACTTACGAGTTCCTGATGCGAAGAAAAGATGGTTCGGTTTTTCATGCCGAAACGCAAACGTCATTCGTCTTGGGAGAAGACCGTATTCCGATGAGGATGCGAACCATGATCCGCGACGTTACTGCGCGCAAACGGGCGGAAGAAGCGACGCGGGAGCATGAAACGTGGCTGCGTCTGGTGATCGAGCAGTTGCCGGCGATCTTGTGGACCACGGATGCCGAGCTTCGAATCACCTCGTCCGTTGGCGCCGGTTTGGCGGCTTTGAACCTGAAGCCAAATCAGATCAACGGCATGACAATATCCGAATATTTTCAGACCGAGGATCAAGATTTTCCCCCCATTGCTACCCATCGTCAAGCGCTCGCAGGCGAATCCGCCACCTACGAACAAGAATGGGCCGGGAATTGCTATCAAGTCCACCTCGAGCCGTTGCGCGACGCCCAAGGCCACATCATCGGTTGTATCGGCATCGCCCTGGATATCACCACCCGCAAGCGGGCGCAACAAGAGTTGCAAGAGAATGAAGCCCTTTATCACGCTCTCTTTGAAACAGTCCCGGTTGGCCTGGGGATCGCCGATCTTGAGGGAAAGCTGCTGGCTTACAACGAGGCAATGCTCAAGCCCGGCGAGTACACGCGCGCTGACATCGAGCAAATTGGCAACGTCGCGCGGCTCTATTATGACCCGGAGGATAGAAATATCTCCCTGGCCCTGGCCCGGCAGCAAGGTTATCTGGATCGGCACGAGGTGCGGTTCAAACGCAAAGATGGCTCACCCTATCACACGTTGCTCAGCCTGCGGCCGATTCTGATCAAAGGAAAACGCTGCTGGCAGGCAGTGGTGGAAGACATCACCGAGCGCAAACGCGCTGAAGAAGTCCTGCGCCAGCAGCAAGAAGAACAGCAAGTCATTTTTGATTCCGTGCCGGCGATGATTTGGTACAAAGACCAAAACAACAAAATTTTGCGCGTCAACAAACCGGCGGCTGAATCCATCGGCTTGCCCGTGGAAGCCATTGAAGGGCGCTGGACGCACGAGCTTTATCCGGATGAAGCCGCACAATATCATGGAGACGACCTGCAAGTCATTCGTTCCGGCGAGCCCAAGCTCGGGATTATCGAACAACTACAGACGGAATCAGGGGAAAAACGGTGGATTCAAACGGACAAAGTCCCGTACCGCGACGAAACGGGAAATATCATCGGGGTCATTGTTTTTGCACTGGACATCACCGAGCGCAAAAAAGCGGAAGAGGCGTTGCACAAAGCTCACACGGAGCTGGAGTTGCGGGTGCAGGAGCGAACCGCCGAGCTGCGGCACGCCAACACGGTTCTGCAAGAACAGATAGCCGAACGCAAGTGCATGGAGGTGGCGCTGCGCCGCAGTGAAGAACGGTATCGCGCTTTATACGAAGACAATCCGTCCATGTATTTTACTGTCGATGCTGAGGGAACGGTGCTTTCCGTCAATCGCTTTGGCGCCGAGCAGCTTGGTTGCGAGGTTGCGGAACTGCTTGAACAGCCGGTGCTCAATGTTTTTTACGAAGAAGACAAGCTATTCGTGCAGCAACATCTCGCGGCGTGCCGGCAGAGTCCGAAACAGACGTTTCATTGGGAAGTCCGCAAGGTCCACAAAAACGGAAGCTTATTGTGGGTGAGAGAAGCCGCACGGGCCGTTCAGGACGCCAATGGCAAAACCATGGTGCTGATCGTTTGCGAGGATATCACCGAGACCAAGAATCTCCGCCAACGGGCCGAGCGCATGGAGCGGCTGGCGGCGTTGGGCCAGCTTTCGACCACGATTGCCCACGAAATTCGCAACCCGCTCGGCTCCATCAGCTTGAATTTCCAGTATCTCACCGGTCGTTTGGAAATTCCTGAGCCTCATAAGAAAACGTTTAGAAGCATCGAGCAGGGTATGGCGAGAATCCAAAACATCATCAACGGCATTTTGGATTTTGCGCGGCCGGTGCCGCTGGCCTTGAAAAAAACGAACCTGCACAAAGTTTTGGACAGCAGCCTCAACTCGGCCAAACACGAGTTGGAGCAAGCCGGCATTCGCCTAGAAAAAAATTATCAGGCCGCGCACCGGCACGTTTTGATCGACGCCAATCTGATGGGGCAGGTTTTTGTCAATTTGTTCTTGAATGCCAAAGATGCCATGGCGCCCGGCGGCCAATTGCGGGTTCATACGGCTTCCGATGAAAAATCCCTTATCGTGCAAATTGCGGATACCGGCAAAGGCATTCCACCGGAGCATCTGGAAAAAATATATGATCCTTTCTTCACGACGAAGACGGACGGCATCGGCCTGGGTTTGGCCGTGGTGACGCGTATTTTGGAGCAGCATCAAGCACAGATCGCCGCGGAAAGCCAGGTCGGTCACGGCACCAAATTCATCATCACCCTGCCCTTAGCGCCGGAGAACGGAGCCTTATGAAAAAGCACCTGCGCAAAAATATTTTACTCGTCGAAGATGACGAGCTGTTTCGCGAGGCCATCAACAATTTTCTCGCGGAAAAATACGAG
Organism: bacterium; assembly: GCA_050732275.1. Classification (GTDB taxonomy): domain Bacteria; phylum Zhuqueibacterota; class Zhuqueibacteria; order Zhuqueibacterales; family Zhuqueibacteraceae; genus Zhuqueibacter. The sequence goes on along the minus strand of JBOHQZ010000019.1, from coordinate 9,206 downwards.
GTCACATTCGCCGGGTCTGCCGAAGAAGCGCAGGCGATTCTCGCGACTACGGTCCCGGATTTGATTTTGCTGGACATCACTTTGCCCGGGATGAGTGGGATCGACTTGCTGCGGGAAATCAAAAGCTCCCGGCCGGATTTGCCGGCCATCATGCTGACCGCCATCGGCCGCATTCCTAAGGTGGTGGAGTCGATCAGGCTGGGCGCCTACGATTATCTCACCAAACCCCTCGACGCCGAAGAATTGTTGCTGACGATCGAGAAGGCCTTGGAATCAGCCGAAATGTGGCACGAGCTGGAGCAACGGCGAAAGCTGCAATTGGCTAAAAATGTGGAATACAGAATTGTCGGAGCCAGCGCCGGCATCGATAAAATCAGACAAGAAATTCAAATGGTTGGAAAGGAGGATGCGACAATTTTGCTTGAGGGCGAAACCGGAACCGGCAAAGAATTGGTGGCGCGAGCGCTTCATGCCGCCAGCCCGCGGGCCAGCGGACCTTTTGTGGCCATCAATTGCGGGGCGATTCCCAAAGAGTTGATGGAATCCGAGCTGTTCGGCCACCAGCGCGGCGCTTTCACCGGAGCGCAAAAAGACCAGTTGGGAAAATTTCAGTTGGCCCATCGCGGCACGCTGCTGCTCGATGAAATCAGCGAGTTGACGGCGGAGGCACAAACCAAATTGTTGCGCGCGGTGGAAGAGCTGGAATTTTACCCAGTCGGCGGCGCCGAGATGGCCAGGGTGGACGTCCGCATCATCGCCTCCACGAATCGCAATCTCCGGGAAATGGTGGAACGGAAACAGTTCCGCGATGATTTGTTTTTTCGCTTGAACGTCTATGCGATGGCGCTGCCGCCGTTGCGTGAACGAGGGAATGACATTCTCATCCTGGCGCAGCATTTCATCGCGCATTTCAATCAAAAATTCGGCAAAAGTTTTCAAACGATCAGTCCCGAAGCGCAAGAGTTTTTATTAGAGTATTCGTGGCCGGGCAATGTGCGGGAGCTGCGCAATTTGATCGAACGCATTATTCTTTCCAAGGAAGGAGCTGCCATCACCAAAGAGCATCTACGGATTTTAACCTCAGCCGCGCCGGCAGCGCCGCCGGAAACTTCTTTTCTGCTTCCGGACAACGGCCTCGATTTTGAAGAAGTTGAAAAAAACCTGATAGCGCAGGCTTTGCAAAAGGCCAAATGGAATAAAACCAGAGCCGCCAAACTTCTCAATCTCTCGTCGCCGACGTTTTCTTACCGCCTTGAAAAATACGGGTTAAAAGAGCGTCCTTCTTGAGCGGAAGCGCTTTTCATCAAATCATGAGAAAGTCAGCAAATGATTAGATGCGCTTATGCTTCGAATAGCATTTGTTTCTAACCTTTAATTTCTCGCCAGGTGTTACATGACAGTTTTACCTCGATTTACCTCGTTACAAAAATTCTTCCTGTCTGGTTTTTAATATAGCACGATATTTGTAGCACTTTGGAGTTTTAGAAATAACCGAAGACCTTCCCTCGCCCGCAGCATAGGGGACTGCGGGAGGAGCGGTGGCGATCAAGGAGAGGGCATCAGGAAATTGTGCTCCTCTTGATGCTCTTTTCCTTGCTTTATTGTTTCGTTGATGGTCAGCGCTCAATCTTTTTCAAATATTGCACGCATCGAATTTTCTGACATGATCCCCGATGGCTAAGTTACCCCTTTTCTCGCGTCTCAGGCTGGAGGTAAAATTTTTTCTTATCATCATGGTGCTGGTGATCAGCCTCATCAGCGCCGTTCTCTATTTGGTATATTCACAGCAAGAGCAGTCCATTCTCGCGGAAGTGGAAGCACGGGCTTATGATCTGGCAACGGTGCTGGCGTTTGCCGGGGTGCGCGCCCACCTGGAGGGAAATTATCTGGCCCTGCAAGAATTAGTCGACAGCATTAAGAATCGTGACGACGTTCGCCAGACCATGATGTTGGATCTTGATGGGAAGGTTTTGGTGCACAACTATGTGGCGCATCGCGATAAGGTTTACGCTGATCCACTGACGCGGAAAATACTGCACGCCGATGGTTTGCCCGTCATCGGCTATTATTATTTTGAGAAAGAAAATGTCGTGGATGTAGCCACGCCAGTTATCGTCTCCGGCCGGAAGGTCGCGGTGGCGCGCGTCATTATTTCGCTCAACACCGCCGAACGCGCCATCCAGTCCATGGCGAGGCAAATTTTGGCTCTCGGCGGCGTCAGCGTTGTGGTGGGGCTGGCGTTGGTCGCGCTTTTTTCACGGAGGGTTACGCAGCCGTTGCGGCAGCTTGATCACAAGGCGCGACTAATCAGCCGGGGCGAGCGTGAGATTCAAATCGAGGTCACCGCAAAAGACGAAATCGGCAACTTGCAGCAAGCGCTGAAGACGATGATTGAAGAAGTGCGCCTGCAGTCGCGACTCTCGGCCTTGGGCGCCACCACGGCAAACTTGGCGCACGAGATTCGCACGCCGCTAACGGTGATCACCCGCTATATCAACGAGCTGATCCGCCAATCTTCCGCTCCCGAGCTTGGCGCCAAACTGCTCAACGAGATCAATCGCTTGAATGATCTGGCGCAACAACTCTTACAGTTCTCCCAAAAACGCAAGCTCATACGCAGCCGCACCTGCCTCAATGATCTCATCGAGCAAGCGTTTTTTTTGTTGGACGGCCCCATTCAGAAGCGGCGCATCAGGATCCACCGCGACCTGCAATCGCTGCCGATCATCGCCGTTGACAAAAACTTGTTGCATAGCGTCTTCACAAATTTGATCACCAATGCTATTGAGGCAATGGGAGAAGAAGGCGAGCTGTATCTACAAGCCAAGCTGCTGCCGGCGCAACTCAACGGGCATGCCGCTTCCGCCGGCAACAGCGAGCCAGTGTCGACGCCCGTTCTGCAAAATGCCGGAAAACCAGCGCCGCCGCGGTCTAAATGGCGCAAAGTTTTGAAAAGGCTGAGACGACCTTTTTGGGTCGAATCCGGTGCGCCAGCGCACCACGCCCATCTCGCCAAACTGCCGCCCGACAAGCAGGCAATCATGGTCACAATTCGCGATAACGGCTGCGGCATCACTAAAGAGCAGATGGAACGATTGTTTTTGCCATTTTTTACCACCAAGGAAAACGGCAATGGCTTGGGCTTGGCGTTGTCCCACAAAATCATCCAAGAGCACGGGGGCACAATCGCCGTGGAAAGCCAGGAAGGACAGGGAACAACGTTTACCATTATATTGCCGGCATGATGATGTAAAAAAGCAAAGATTTTATCGTGGTATCCGGCTACGCCCGTAGGGATTTGCCGAATCTTCCAGATTCAAGCCATTCGTTTTTTGATCGGGACGATTCGGTAAATCCGGATACAAAAAGATTTTTTCTGTTTGGTTCCGACTCGTCATGAAAACAACAATCCTCATCGTTGATGACAACGCCGGGTTGCGCGAGACGTTTGGCGCGGCGCTGGGCGCGAATTATGAAACCAGGCTGGCGGCCACGAGCGGAGAAGCAAAAGCACATCTCGAAGACGGCGAAGTGGATTTGGCTCTGCTCGATCTGCACCTGCAGCCGCGGGGACACGATCGCTCCGGGTTTGAAATTCTCAAATGGATCCGGAGTGAGCTGGCCCGGCCGCTGAGCGTGATCATGTTCACAGTGGAAGAAGATATTGCCACCGTGGTGGAAGCGATGAAGCTGGGGGCGGATGATTATCTCTCCAAGAATTGCAGCGACGACGAGCTGCTTGTGAAAGTCGAGAAGGCGATTGCCAATCTCCGCGCGCAGCGGGCGCAGTTCGTCGCGGAGCAGCAGGGCCACGAAGAAAGAGATCACCTTATCGGTGAAGCGCCGGCGCTCAAAAAAATTTTGGCTTACGCCGATAAGCTTGCCGATAAGGATGGGCCGGTGCTGATTCTGGGCGAAACAGGAACCGGCAAGGAATTGATTGCGCGCCGGCTGCACGAACAAAGCTGGCGCAAGAAACACCAACAGCCGTTGGTGGCCATCAATTGCGCGGTGATTCCGGAGAATCTTGCCGAGAGCGAGCTTTTCGGCCACGAGCGCGGCGCCTATTCCGGCGCGCAACAGCGTCGCATTGGCAAATTCGAGCTGGCGGAGCAAGGAACGATTTTTTTGGATGAGCTTGATTGTCTGCCGCTCGAGTTGCAGGCGAAGTTGCTGCGGGCGCTCGACGGCAGGGTCTTCGAGCGTTTGGGCGGGAACCACCAAATCAAATTGCGCGCGCGAATGGTGGCGGCCGCCAAAAACGATTTGCCCCAAGCCGTGGCAGCGGGGAATTTGCGGCCGGATTTGTACTACCGTTTGAACGGCGTCACGTTGGAGTTGCCGCCGTTGCGCAATCGCCCGGAAGATATTCCTTTGTTGGCTGACTATTTTCTCAAAAAATTCAACCGCAAAAACGGCTTGACCATCGAAACCATCGAGGAGCCTGCCATGCAGGCGCTCATGGCCTACCGCTGGCCGGGCAATATACGCGAGCTGCGCCGCGAGCTGGAGCACATTTTTGATTTGGCGGAGCCTGGCACACGCCGCATCCAGCTCGACATGCTTTCGGAAAATATCCGGCGAGCCGCCGGCGCGGCTTCAAAATCATTGCTGGCGCAAACGAACGAACCGCTGACGCTGCACCAAGCGAAATCTTTGCTGCAGCGCCAGATGGTCGATGCGGCGATGCGCGAAGCCAACGGCAAGGTCACCAAAGCCGCGGAAATGCTGGGGCTGACGCGGCGCGGTTTGCAGAAAATACTTGCGCGCTATGGCAAGAGAAGCGATGACGGGGAGGCCGATCCAGCAACCGCCCCAGCCTGATGAGATTTGACTTTCAAGCTCGGTAATGTCCTTCAGCACGAACTCATCCCCCCTGCCCCTTCTCTTGGGAAGAGAAGGGGGGAGAAGCAGGTTTGAAGCTTTGAAAGTCCCCTTCTCTTTTTAAGAGAAGGGGATTTAGGGGATGAGTTCTAATTTGCCCATTACCGATTTTGATCGTCAAACTTCATAAGGCGTGGAGCTAAAATGTGGAATGCCGCTGAAGCGGCATACGCAGGTTTAAAAATCCAGTGTTGATTCCGCCTCGGTGGGATTCGTTCGGCAAGCATATAAAATGTCATTCCGGAGGAATCTTTTTTAATTTCAAGCACAGTGTTCGTGCGGAAAAAGATGCTTTCAGCATGACAGATTAAAATGCCTCCGATGTGATTGTTCGGGCATTTCTGCCGCTTTAAAATACCATTTGCAGCAATCTGGTGGAGACAGCTTATCAACAGAAAATTTTGCTGTAAACGCGAACCGCGTTCGCAGCTCTAAATGCGAATCCGGTTCGCAGGAAATCAGCGCTGAAATATAGACAAAATTTATTCTCTCTCCCGCCGCCGCGAACGCCGTTCGCTAAAATCGCCAAATCGGCCCAACAACGCCGCTCTCCCGTTGTTTTGTGTTCGTTGAAAATCAAGCTGTTAAAATGTCTTGTACCGTGCGCGCATTTTTAAAAAATTGGCACAGCGTTTGATAACTTTATAAGCGCAAACGTTAACTTTACTCCTAACACTGGGAGGGCAAACATGCTGCACGAGTTGGGAATTTTGTTCAACATCGATGATCTGGTTGAACCGGATTATGAAACGCAGGCATGGAAGATTTTCATGACGACGTGTGATCCCACCCAACTGGGGGGAAGCAATTTATACGAAGGAGTAACGAGCGAGACATTGACGTCTCATGAAGGTACTTTCTGCATTGCTTTACAAACACAAGACCGCCATGTTATCCAGTATGTGAAATCCGCTTTCATGCACAATGAAGTGCGAGGTTTGATGCCGAAGGAACAGCGCTTCATCGAACGTGGCGTTACCTTGCGGTACCCCTTGTCGATTCGCGGTCAAATTGATGCGAATGGACAGTTTCGTTCCTGGCAGGAAGCCTTTACGCGGCGGGACAAGCAGCTTTGCCTGGAAACAGCTTGGAAGTTCGGCGGACCGGCTAAAACATTTATTGCCACAGAACATGAACCCGTTTTGGTTGAAGAAGCCTACGGCGACGAGTTCGTAACAGCGAGAAGGAGACCCCGGCCGGGTAGTGGACCTGGCTAAGGGGGGAAGGCAGGTCCACTGCTTACCCGTTTGTTGCATCACCCTGCGAGCGTAGCCCTGCGAGCGTAGCCCTGCGGGCATAGCCTTGCAGGCGCAGCTTTAGCTTGAGCAATTCAGCCATTTTAGTTAGATAAAACTTCAAGGGGGCGTGTGAAGAATTTTATGGGGAACACGCGGGGAAATAAATATAGTGGGTCAATGGGAAAGTGGTTATGGGGTAATAATAAAGCATGGGGAAAAGCCAATCTTCGGGGACTGGGGGAAGGGAAAGTCAAACTCGGGTCGGCCGGCACGGTTGTCAGGGGCTAATAATCATCAGGGACAATCGCGCCGGCTGTTCGGGGGAAGCATGAGTGAATTGGACATAGATGTAGAAATTTTCTTCTCGCCAATTTTTTCCTGCCTTTAAAACGCTTGACGGCGCCAGCCGGCTTGCCGCCCGCCGTTTTTATTCCGGAAATCCTGCAAAAGAAATCTTTATACAATTTAACTTGCAATTCTTGTTTAACATTTTTAAAATTCAAGTAGGTGTTTGGCGAGCGGAAACTCTTGCCAAGAATTTTTCTTGACAGTTTTGAATTTATTCTTTATAATGGCTATATGCCGCTTTTAATCAACCGGTTCAAGCTTAAAGATGTGCAACGCTCGGGAGGTTGTGGGTTATGCTGATCTCTGTACGAGTTGATCGAGTCACCCTGGATACAACAGCGAATCGTTTTGTGGTCATTCTCAGAGACGACTCCCATCATCGCTGGCTTCCGATCGTCGTCGGTTCTTCGGAAGCGCAGGCGATTGCGCTGCAAATGGAGAACATCGTGCCGCCGCGTCCTTTAACCCACGATCTCGTCAAAAATTTGCTGGATTCGGTGGAAGTCCGCATCTCCCGCGTGGTGGTGAGCGATCTGCGCGAGAATACCTACTACGCCATGATCGGCCTGAAGATGAACGGCAATCACGTGGAAGTGGATGCCCGGCCGAGCGACGCCATTGCCATTGCCTTGCGCGCGCAAGCGCCGATTTTCGTCGACGACGAAGTCATGAAGAAGGCCTCGGTGAGCGACAAAGATTCGGAGCGGACGGAGGAAACGGCGCCGATGGATCGCATGGAGCGCTTGAATTTCGAGCTGCAGAAGGCCGTCAGCGAAGAGCGCTTCGAGGATGCCGCGCGGCTGCGGGACGAAATCAACATGGCGAAAAAAGATCGCCGCAGCGAAAGATAAATCCGCCCATTCGAGTTTTTTAAAAAGCACATTCTGCCGGCAGCGATTTTGAAGCGGAATGATGCTTTTTTTGTTTTATCGCGAATTTTCCCTTTGCAATTTCCAGAATCTTTGTTTATAATGTTAGCCGTAGGATCTCGACCTCTTGCTCAACGCCGGTAAAAAGAAAACGCGATTGTCAAATAGAGTTTCAGGATTCGTTCAGCAAGCCTCAGGAGTTGAGATTATTAAAAGCTCGATGTTATGTCAGAAGTCGCTGTTCCTGTCAAAAAACGCCGGTCGCACGTTTGGCAACGGCCGCGCGAGATCACGATCCCGCGCTATCACGTCATCTTGCTGGATGACGATGACCATACTTATGATTATGTCATCGAAATGCTGATGAAGCTGTTCGGCCACAGCCGCGAGCGCGCGTTTCTTATGGCCTGCGAAGTCGATGGCGCCGGCCGCGTCATCGTCGATACCACCACCAGAGAGCGCGCCGAGCTGAAGCGCGACCAAATTCACGCTTACGGGCCGGATTGGCGCCTTCCACGCTGCAAAGGCTCGATGAGCGCGGTTGTCGAGCCTGCGCCAGGAAGTTGCGACGAGGGCTGGTAGCGGCCCGAATTTGCACCAAAATTTTCGAATTGGCGATTGTTCGAGATTTGCCTTTTGCAAGCGCGAAATTAAGAAATAACTTTCCGGCCCATACTCACTCAACACCACCTCAAATTAAAGGCGGCATTTTGCGAACACTTCTTTTTCGAATGCAATATCCTGTCCGGCGCGCCCCGGGAGTGATCAATCACGTGTGGTTTCTGGCCGCGATCATTGCCGGTCTCGCGGCCTCCTCGGTTTTCGGACAAACCGCTTCGCAACGAGTCGTCGCCAAAATGTTTTCACGCCTAACGGCGAACGACTCCATCCGGCAGCAGCTCGCGTACAGCTATGATTTGGCTTTGACCGGCACATTTTACACTAAAACTGATTCCGCGCAGGTGATTGAAGAATGGCGCGTCGCACACGACAAGGACAGCATTCGGGCCCGCTTGCTCACACGCCGGAGCAACGGTAAAGACAACGTTGCCAAAAGCTATGAGTCACCGGTGAAAATCAATTCGTCTAAACGGAGTGAAAACTCTCGTGACGATGATCCGGTCGTAGCGCCAGTCTGGGAAGTCTTGGATCGTATCAAGCAAGATCGCAAGGCGCAGGTGTTGATCGATGGCCAGGTGGCTGGGGAAAATGGCGGCACCAATTACGTGATCAAATTTTTGGCAGGTGGCCGCGCCGGCAGTTTGTGGATTAATATGAAAACGGCGAATTTGGAGCGGCTCGAGTGGACTTATGGAAAATCGCTCGGCGTGGTCTCGTCCGGGCACAACTCCGTGATCGAGATGTCGGAAGCCGGTGGGATGGTAAGGCTTCCGGTCAGGCTCATGATCAATGAGCGCTCGCGCGCACTGTTGCGGCGAACCGGCAGTTATACGGAAATCGAAATTCGGAATTTTCAGCAGGAAAAAACGCCATGAACATACGCCAACTAAAGGATGCCGACCTCGATGTGGCGCTGACGCTATGGAATCGTAGCGCCCGCTTTGACCAAATGACGCCGGAGTTGTTTGAAGAAAAAGTTTTTGACGACCCGGATTTCCGGCCGGAATGGGCTTTGGTGGCAGATGAGCAAAACCGCGCCGCCGGCTTCATCATGGGCGTCGCTAGAAACTTTGACGACGACAAAGTCGGTTTTGTGAAGCTGCTTGCCGTCGAGCCGTCTATGCAGCGGCGCGGGATCGGCACGCAATTGTTGCAAAAGATCGAAGCCGCCCTGTGGAGCGCCGGCGTTTCGCACATTCGTATCATCGACAGCAATCCGAATTATTTGCAGCCCGGCCTCGACCCG
>JBOHQZ010000018.1:0-19851 GCA_050732275.1 bacterium | reverse complement strand
CGCGATGCCAACGATAATCTCGTGGCAAATTATCCGGTGGATTGGATGGTGACTGAAGGCAATGGCAAGCTGACCGCCTATCGCAGCCTCACCGGCTTGAACGGCCAGGCGCAAACCTTTTTGATCCTGGGCAATCAAGGCCCTACCAACAAAGTGGAAGTACGTGCGGCATTGCCCGGTACGCTGCCGGCTTTTACGGCTACGACCCTTTCCGGCATCGCGACTGCGGCGAGCATCGTTTCTGGCAATGCGCAAAGTGCGGCAGTGCGCACGGCGTTGCTCAATCTGCTCGTGGTGAAAGTGGCGGATGGCAACGGCGGCGGCGTGGCGAATTATCCGGTGGAGTTTGTATCGATTCGCGGCGGCGGCACCGCGAGCGCCGTAAATCGCGTAGCGAATCCTGGTTTTGAAAGTGTTGTCAATGGCACAACCGTGCCGGGCATTTGGAAATTGGAAGGAACGCCGTCGGTGGCCGAAGTTAGTGGTTCTACCGATGGTCCGCGCAGCGGCAGCCGCAGCTTAAATGTCACGGCCACGCGTAGCGGCGTCGGCGTTTCGCAGACGATCACTTATCCTGCCAACAGCAGCTTCACGCTGTCATTTTATGCCAAGGTGATAAGCGGCACGGCGCGAGTGACCTGGCAGATGGCGCAAGATCAAACCATTGACATGACGGCGGCGTCGACGAAAAGCGCCTGGCAATTTTATACGATTTATGCCAGCAGCGGGGCCACCGCCGGTGCCAAGACGCTTTCATTTAAAACCAACGGCACCGGCAATTTCTTTATTGACGATATAAAAATTTTGCCCAACACCGGCGCGAACGGCCAGGCTTCCATCACCTGGACGATGGGTGATACGGCGATGGTGCAGCAAGGCCGCGTGAACGTGTTGAACGGCGCCAATGGCAATTTGACCGGCGCGCCGTTGAATTTCTCGGCGACGGCGCGAGCGGGCCCTGCCGCAGCCGTGAAAAAACAAAGCGGCGATAATCAGGCCGGCGCGGCGAGCCAACCTTTGCCGGTGCCCTTCGTGGCGAAAGTTTCGGATGTGACCGGCATCAACGGTGTAACGAATGTGGACGTCACATTCGAGGTGACAGCCGGCGGCAAGCTGCCCGGCAATTTGACCAAACAAACCGTGAAGTCGGACGCCAGCGGCCTGGCCTCCACAACGCTGACGCTCGGCCCGCAAACCGGCGTGCCGAACACGGTTAAAGTTTCGATACCCAACGTCACCCAAACTGAAACTTTCACCGCGATCGCAGCGGTTCCCGGCCGTATTGCCAAAGGTGCGAGCGCCCCAACATTTGGTTCCGCTGGCAAGAAAATGGCGACAGCCTTGACGGTGCAAGTGTTTGACACTGATAACAAACGCGTCGCCGGTTTTCCGGTAACGTTTACCGTCAAGTCCGGCGGCGGCTCTATCAATGGCGGCGCCAGCGCGGTTATTCCCACCGACATCAACGGTGAGGCCAAAGCCTTTCCGGTGCTCGGGCCGAATCCCGGCGCGGCGAATCGCATTGAAGCTTCGGTTACCCATAACAATGCGCCAGTCACTAATTCCCCGCTCGTGTTTATCGTGACCGCGGTGCGGTTGAAAACGATAACCCTGGTTTCCGGCAATAATCAACCGGGAGGCGTGGTGAGCACGGCATTGCCGCAGCCGCTCAAAGTGAAATTGGCGGATTCGCTTGGCGCCGGCATCAAAGATCAAAATGTGATTTTTACCGTGGCCGCGGGCAACGGCAAAGTAAATGGCGTGACTCCGGCGACGGTCAAAACCGACTCGGCCGGCGTTGCCAGCGCCACCTGGACGCTGGGCCCAACACCGGGAACGAATAACAACAGAGTGCAAGCCACAACGAATCCCGCTTTGACCGGCGCGCCGATCATTTTTCAAGCGAGCGCGGTAGCCGGACAGGCGAGCAACTTGGCGAAAGTTTCGCGCGACAGCGCCTCAAGTGTGGTTAATGGCACGATGCCTCTGACGGTGAAGACCGTCGATGTTGGCGGCAATCCCAAAGCTGATGTGAATGTGGTCTTCACGGTCAAATCCGGCGGCGGCAAAGTGAATGGCACGGCAAGCGCAACGGTGAAAAGCCAGGCCAACGGCCAGGCCACGGTGACATTAACGCTCGGCCCGACTTCAGGTGCGTTTGTCAATGTAATCGAGGCGAGCGCCCAGTTCAACAACAAGCCGCTCACCGGCTCGCCAATCACTTACCGCATCACCGGCACCTCGAGCAAGGCGGCAAGCCTGGCATCGGCCAGCGGCAATCGCCAGACCGGCCAAGCCGGGGAAAAGCTGCCGAAGCAGATCACGATCAAAGTCATAGATGGCTCGAACAATGGCGTAGTCAACCATCCGGTCACATTCAGAATTTCCCGCGGCGAAGGTCATTTCGGCACGCCGAATGTCACTGAAATTTTGGTGCAAAGCGACGCTACGGGATTTGCCAAAGCCAATTGGCATCTCGGACCGGCCACCAAGCCGGACAGCCAGATCGTCATGGCCATATCCACCGACGGCGTGAACAATTTGAGAAATGTGCCGTTTCGCTTTGTGGCGTTTGCGAACCCCGGCCCGCCGAACGCGGAGGCCTCGTTCGTGCAAGCGATCCCTTCCACGATAACGGCGGATGGCGTCGCCCGCAGCCAGGTGAAAGTTTACGTGCGCGACCGCTACGGCAACGGCATTAAAGGCGCGACCGTGACGATCGATGTTTCCGGCGAAGGTACGCGGGTAACTCAGCCAGCCATGCCGACGGACGCGAACGGCGTTGCAGAAGGCAGTTTTACTTCTACGCGTGCGGAGAACAAAAACGTCACCGCGAGAGTGATCAGCGCGACGCCCATCGATGTTACGCGCGGCGCCAACGTGAGAGTCACACCACTCACCGCGCAGTCGCTCATACAAGGCGGCGGCAACGGCCAGACCGGCAACGTCAACACCTCTTTGCCGGCACCGTTAGTTGTCAAAGTTGGCGATAGATTTGGCAACGGCGTGCCGGGTTACGAAGTGCGCTACAAAGTCGAGCAGGGCGGCGGCAAAGTACAAGATCCGGCTTCGGGCGAGTTGTTGGATTCGCTGCGGATCCGCACCGATGAAGAAGGCTTTGTCAGAGTGTCTTATGTTTGCGGCTCGACGACGACGGAAAATCAAATTCGCGTCCTCGCCAACGGCTTATCCAACTCACCCTTTCTCTTTTTGGCGCAGGTGAGAAATGCGCCCGCGGCTAAACTGGAGCTGGGTGGAGGCAACAACCAGGTCGGCACTGTCGGTGCGATGTTGGCGAAGCCGATTGCCGTGAAGGTGTTGGACAACAACAACCGCCCCGTGAGCGGCGTGCCGGTACGCTTCAGCATTTCGCTCGGCAACGGCGCGATCAACGAGCAGAGCATTTTCATCGTGGCGAGCGACGCCTTTGGCGAGGCCAAGGTCGCCTGGCGTCTCGGCCCGGAAGCTGGTTTGAACGTCTTACGCGCTGAAGCTCCAGGTTTGGCCAACTCGCCGATTGATTTTCAAGCTGAGGCCAGCCCGGATCGCGCTGCCGCCATACGCTTCGTCGGCAACAATCCGGTCTTTGGCAACGTGAACGGCCAATCCGAGCCGCTCACCGTGCAAGCGGTGGATGTGCTCAACAACGGCGTGGCCGGCATCGGCGTGATCTTCGAGCTGGTGGAAGGCACCGGCCGTTTGACGGAGAATTACGTGGTAACCGGTGACGGCGGCTATGCTGCGGTCAGAGCGATCTTTGACGCGAAGAGCGGCCCGCGCAAAGTGCGCGTTTCTTCGGAGGGTTTGCTCGGCTCGCCGATCATCGTTATAGCTTACGCGCAGCCTTCCGGTGCGGTGAGCATCGAGGCCGTGCCGCGCAGCAACAATCAAAGCGGCACCAAGGGCATACCGGTGAATTTCCCGCTGCAAGTCAAAGTGTTTGACGATTTGAACAATCCGGTGCCAGGCGTGCAAGTACAATTCGTCGTGACCCTTGGCGGCGGCAATTTTGGCGGCAACGGCTTCACCAATGCCGTTTCCGATTCTGCCGGCATCGCTTCCGCGATGTGGACGCTCGGCAATTCCGCCGGACCCAACCAAGCCAAAGCCAATAAGAACGGTTTGGCCGGCTCGCCGGTGACGTTCAATGCCACGGCGGTTGATAATAATTTTCCAGTCATTGCCGACGTGGAGGATGTGCGCAGCCGGGAAAACGACGTTATTCGTTTCAGCGTGAGCGCGACCGATGCCGACGGCGATCCCTTCACTTACAGCGCGCTTTCTGTTCCGTCGGGCGCTTCGTTCGACGTGCAGACGCGTACGTTCACCTGGCAAACGGGCTTGAGCAGCGCCGGCCATTATGAAGTCAGCTTCCTCGCGCGCGACAATCGCGGCGGCGTCGATGAAGAAGTGGTGAGCATCGACATCGCCAATCTCAACCAGCCGCCGTTCATCCAGCGCCAGGTTCCGGCCGACCGCGGTTTTACGACGCCGGATACCGTCATCAACAACGGCAACGTCGCCGGCAAATTCATGATGCACGTTTTTGCCATCGATTCGGATCAGGACAAGCTGAGCTATCGCTGGTATCGCGACGGCATCTTTACCGGCGTGTTCGGCAACAGTTACGAGTTCGTTTACAACGCGGTGACACTATCATCGTTTTACAACGTCGAAGTGTTGGTGTTCGATGCGGCAGACACGGTGCGGGTTACGTGGCTGATCAAAGTGCCGGTGGAGCTGTCGAGCTTCAGCGCCGCGGTGGTGGAAAATCAGCGCGTCTTGCTGAGCTGGAAAACCGAAACCGAGCAGGACAACGCCGGCTTTAATGTGTTGCGCAGCCCCGCCAAGCAGGGCAAATACGAAAAGCTGAATGCCAAGCTCATTCCCGCGCGTCGTGATGGCGAGTATGAGTTTATCGACGAACAAATCGACGCCGGCGGCAAGTATTATTACAAGCTCGAAAGCGTTGACCTCACCGGCCGCGGCCAATTGCACGGCCCCGTGATGGTGGAAATGTCGGCGCCGCAGAGCTTCGTGTTGAACCAGAATTATCCCAACCCCTTCAACCCGTCGACACACATTCGCTTTGAATTGCCGAAGGCGGCGCCCATTACCCTGTCCGTTTACAACAGCCTCGGCCAGGAAGTGCGGCGCCTGGTCAACACCCAAAAGCCGGCCGGTTATCACACCGTGGTGTGGAACGGCCGCGACCAGCAAGGCAAGCTGTTGCCCTCGGGAATTTATCATTACCGTATTCAAGCCGGCGATTTTGTGGCAACGAAGAAAATGGTGTTGGCAAAATAAGGTTCGTAGTATCGCCTTTAGGCGTCGAGTCTTGGAAATTAAAGAAGGCTTGATTTATACTATCAACTTGTTAGGCAGCTCAACGCCTGTACGCCTGAAGGCGACACTACAAATGGGCGTCTGGCGTTGGAAATTGAAGATGGCTTGATTTATGACTCCAACTTTTGTGGTGATTCAAAGCCTCTACGCCTGAAGGCGAAACTACAAACGTGATCACCCCGAACGGATTCGGGCTGTGGGGATTTGGCTGAGGGATGCATTTGAGCGAAGGAAACCGGCAAGGTCAAGTGAAGTCCGACCCTGCTGCAGGGCAGGGTCGGACTTCGCTCCGCTTCGCGTGCATCCCTTCTTTTTTGGCCAAACGGCTGTATCATCTCCCCGGGTAGTTTTTAGGGATACCTCTTTTCTTTTTTGATTCTCCTGTCCAGGGTTGGAACAATGTTTTTTTTCGAACACGCCCGCGCAGGCGAGGAGGCCTGTTGCAGCGTGTGCAGCGCCGGTTTATTTTGGATTTGCATGCGCTGGCGCCGGTATTTCGGGTTTGGCGAGGCGGCATATCTTTTGCCTAAATGCGGAGCATGTTTTTAAGGTGGAAGTTTGGAACAGGAATTTTATCCGGGTAGATTGGAGAAAGGACCCCATGAACTGCATCCATTTGGAAACTCCAATGAGCAACCAGCCTCTGCGCCATTGGCCGGCGTCCCGCCTCGCGGGACTTCTTTCTTTTTGCCTTTTGCCTTTTGCTCTTTGCCTTTTGCCGCTCAATAGCGCGCTCGCGCAAAAGAAAATTATGCCGCTCGGCAACTCGATTACTGCCGGTGCGGGCTCGACGCACGGCGGCGGCTATCGCTTGCCGCTTTTCGACACACTGAATAATGACTCGGATTTCGGCCCCTTTAATTTTGTCGGAAGCCAATCCAACAGCGTTGTCGGTATGGATGACGAAGAGCACGAAGGCCATCCCGGATTTCTCACCGCTCAGCTCGAGGTCGAAGATTATCTCACCGACAATCCGGCCGACATCGTTTTGCTCGAGATTGGCACCAACGATCTTTCCGCCAATCGCATGGCGGATGCCATTGCCGCATCGATCAGCGATTTGGTGGACCGCATTCACGCCACAACGCCGAACGCCACCATTATGCTCGGCACGCTTTTGCCGGTCATCGACGACAATAAAAATGTCCTAGCCAGCCAAGTCAATCTACTGCTGCCCGATATCGTCAACAGCCGCTTCTCGCGCGATTTTGCAATTTATTTGGTCGATCACTATAGCCGCTTCGTCAGCAATGGGAATTGGCAGAACGCCTATATGTCGGATGAGCTGCACCCGAGCGACCGCGGCTATGAAATTATGGCGGAAGAATGGTACGCGACGCTCAGGCGCACCGTCGTTCCCACCCGCACCGAGTTTCGCGACGGCTTCGATGGTCGCAGTGAGATCGGCCCCGATTGGACCGCCAATATCGTGTATGAAATTGACGGCGATCAGCTCGTCAACGCCGCAACCGAGACCAAAAACGACAAGTGGGACAACTTTTTTGCGATCTGCAACGTCGTGGTCGATCCCAACATCATTGAAATGAAATACGGCTATCGCTCGGACAACGTCGGCCGCGCTTTTACCGGACTGGCGCTGAAGCTGACCGGCGCCGACATGAACGCCAGCGGCTATCTGGTCCACCATTATTATGACAAGCTCAGATTGTGGGCGATCACCAACGGCGTGCTGTCGCAAATCATCAGCGAGGTCGGCAGCTTTCCGGAGACACAGATCGATGACGTTTTTCGCGTCGAGATCAGAACGAACGAATCCGGCCATCACTTCGTGGTCTCGCGGAACGGCCAGGCTCTGGCGACACTCGACGATCCGCAGAAACGCTTCAACGGCATTTACGCCGGCATCATGATCAACGGCAACACCAATAACGGCGTGGACGAGTTTTATTGCATCGACACGCGCGATCTCAAAGCGCCGGCCAAGGTGTCCGATTTGCTGATCTCCGCCGCGACGTACTCCACTTTGACATTGGAATGGACCGCGCCCGGCGACGATAACTTTGACGGTAAGGCAACCAGCTACGACCTGCGTTATTCGACCGCGCCGATTACGAGCGACAATGATTTCGCCTCGGCCACTCCCGTTCCGGAGTCTATCGAACCGGGTCCGGGCGGCGCACTCGAGCGCTTGACGGTAGGCGGTTTGGAAAGCGGCAAAACTTACCATTTCGCCATAAAAGCGCGCGATGACCAGGACAATCTTTCGCCGCTCTCCAATGACGCCTCCAGCACGACTGCGAGCTTGCTAATTTTCAAGGACACGTTTAACCGCGCCGATGGCAGCCTCGGCGAGAATTGGGGCGGCGATGTGACCAACTTGCAGATCCGCAGCGGCACGGCGCAGAACATTGCGGTCGGGGATATTTGGAGCACCGCGGTGTTCAAAAACGGCAAAAACGCCGTCGAGGTGACGGTCAAATATGGCACGCGCGCCACTCCGTTCGGTATAAATTTCAGCGGCGTGCTGGTCATGGCCGACGGCCCGGGCCCGACGCCGCTTGGTTATATGATTCAGCATTATAGCAATAACACGCCGGATGATCTCTCTGACGACGAAACCCGTTTGTGGCTCATTCAAAACGGCCGCCCTTTCACCGTCGTCGATCAAGGCCGTTCGCAAAGCGGCTCGGCGCCCAAACCCGGCTCCCGGCTCACTGTTCGCGTCATTAAAGAAAATAATACGCGTTATTTCTACGTTTATCTCGACGACAAATTTGACCGCGTGCTGAGCGATCCATTGCAGCGTTTCAACGGCTTATACTCAGGCTTTGTGATGGAGAGCCGGCTCGGCGAGCAAAATGCCGTCGATGAAATCACTTTCGGCGCGGCCCCAGTCGGCGCCAAAGCGCTCACCAAGGATTTTTCCACCGACAATCAGATTGCGTCGATTCAACAGCCATTGCCTTTGCCGCTAAAAGTAACAGTGGTCGATAGTTTCGATAATGCGCTGGCGGGCGCGACGGTGAAGTTTGCGGTGACTTCCGGCAACGCCAAGTTGACCTCACCGCCTTCGCCCGACGGCAAAATTCGTTTGGAAGCGGAAGACGTCGAGTATAACGCGCCGCTCGAAGCGCGCAACGATCCGGATGCCGCCGGCGGCAAATATCTCGTTTATCCGGCCGGAAAAACCGGTGATGCCGCGGCCACCTTCAATTTTGAGATCACGACACCAGGCACCTATTACGTGTGGACGCGAAGCTTGCGCGCTATACAACCGGCTGGCAGTTGGGACGTGCGCGCCGACAATGGCACCTTCTTTATCTACGACGTGTTTCGCGGCAGCACCCGCAGCACGTGGACCTGGGACCTCTTGGCGGAGCGCGGCCCAAACGGCACCACGATCGCCGATCCGAAAACTTTCGCTTTCGGCGCCGGCCCGCACCGGCTGGTTTTTCGCGTGCGCTTTGAAGAATTGCGGCTCGACAAAATTTTGCTGACGACCGATCCGGCTTTCGTGCCGGGCGGCAAAGAAGAGAGCGGTTTCACCACGAATGCCAACGGCGAAGCCAGCGCCATCCTGACGTTGGGCGACAAAGCCGGCCCGGTGACGATTCAGGCGAGCCACGGCAGATTGCTGCCCGTGACGTTTACGGCAACGGCAACGGGCGGGCGCGCCACGAAAATTGCGGCAAACGGCGGCTCCGGCCAATCCGGCGCAGCCGGGCAAACGTTGCAACCATTCAAAGTTCTCGTGCAAGACGACGTGAACAACCCGGTTGCCGGACAACAAGTGACCTGGGTGGTGACCGCCGGCAACGGCACGCTCAGCCAATACACCAGCACCAGCGGTTTGGACGGCCTCGCGTCGACGATTTTGACGTTGGGCAATAGCGGGCCATCGAACACCGTCGAGGCGCGTACCTCGCTGCTGGGCACGCCGACTTTTACGGCGACGACAACTTCGGGCGTGGCCGCGCGGTTGGCCTCGGTCTCAAGTCCGCAAAACGGCACCGTACATACGGCGCTGGCTTCTTCGGTCGTCGCCAAAGTGACGACCGCCACTGGCGTAGCGGTGGCGAAATTCCCGGTGGAATTTCGCGTGGTGCGCGGCGGCGGCAGTTTAAGCCCGATTTTCGTCATTAGCAACGGCGGCTTTGAAGACGCCAATTCCGGCACGACCACGCCGTTGAATTGGAATTTGGAAAACTCGCCGAACTCGGAGGATGTGCTGCTCTCCACCTCCGCGCCTCGCAGTGGCACGAAGAGCGTACAAATCAGCTCCGGCCGCGACGGTGTCGGCATCTCGCAGTCAGTAAATTATCCGGCAATCGGCAGTTACACCTTGAGTTTTTATGTCAAAGTCTTCAGCGGCACCGCGCGGGTGAGCTGGCGCATGAATGATGCCGGCGGCAATCAAATCGAAAAAGTCATCGACATCACCGCGCTCGCCACCGGCAACAATTGGACGCCTTACGTCATCACCGCGGACAACGGCGGCGCGACGCCGCGCTCGGTGATCTTCAAAACGCTCGGCGCCGGCAATTTCTTCATTGACGAGGTCAAAGTTTTTCGCAACACCGATATCAACGGCCAGATTTCCATCAACTGGACGCTTGGCGACACGGCGATGACGCAAGTGGCGCAAGCCGAGGCCAAAGTCCCGCAAAGCGGGACCAATCTCAACGGCTCGCCGCTGAGTTTTTCAGTGAAAGCCAATGCTGGTGCCGCGAAGAGCCAAAGGATTCAAAGCGGCAACAACCAAAGCGGCTCCGCCAATCAAACTTTGAGCGCGCCGCTGGTGGTGAAGGTGGTGGATCAATACGGCAACGGCATTTCCGGCCGCACGGTCAATTTTAAAATGGTCAAAGGCGATGGCCGGATCAACAACAATTTGCTCAACGTCAATCAGCCAACCGATGCCAACGGCTTGGCGCAAGTGACGTACAAGCTCGGCCCGGTTTCCGGCGACACCAATAAAGTCGAAGCCACCTCGACCGGCCTGAACAAGCTGACGTTCAGCGCTTTGGCGGCCATTCCCAACAAAGTGACGAAGGCGGGTACGCCAACGGCCGGCTCTGCAGGCAAGAGATTAAGCAGCCCGCTCGTAGTAAAAGTCACTGATGCCGGCAACAAAATCATCGCCGGCTATCCGGTGATATTCCTCATCAAACAAGGCAACGGCAAGCTCAACAATGACAGCACGCGCATCGCGATCCCGACGGACTTGAACGGCCAGGCCAGCGTTTTTCTCACGCTCGGCCCGGCGCCGAACACGGTCAATCGCGTCGAAGCTTACGTCATGTACAACGGACAAAAGCTGCCGAACCCGGTGCTGAGTTTTTCGGTGAAATCCGCGCCGTTGAAAGAGCTGGTCATGGTCGGCGCGACCAACAATCAAGCCGGCCCGGCCTGCGAGCCTTTGCCGCAGGCGCTGCGTGTGAAAGTGACGGATTCGCTCAATGTCGGCGTTCGCGATCATCTCGTCACTTTCGTGGTGACCAAAGGCGGCGGCAAGTTCGGCAATCTCGACTCAATCAAAGTGAAGACGGACACCTCGGGCTTTGCACAAGCGGCGCTTACGCTCGGTCCGAAGCCCGGCCAAAATCAAGCCGTGGCGCGGGCAGCGGTGAAGCTGACCGGCTCGCCGATGACGTTCACCGCCACCGCCCGCGTCGGCGCGGCAGCAACGATGAACAAAGTTTCCGGCGACAGCTTGTTCAGCTTGATCAACGGCATCTTGCCCACGCCGCAAGTGGTGCGCCTCACCGACAAATGCGGCAACGTCATTGCCGGCGCCAATGTGAAGTTCAAAGTGAAAGCCGGTGGCGGCAAAGTCAATGGACAAGATTCGGTAACGGTATCGACAGCCGCCGATGGCCGCGCCCAAATTACGTGGAAGCTCGGCAACGTGTCCGGCATTTTCAATAACCAAATTGAAGCGCGCGCCTTCAACGGCGCTAACGAGCTGGCGAACTCGCCGATCATTTTTATGGCGAGCGCGACACCGACGCCGGCGCGCAAAATTGCCGGTGTGACCGCACCCAATGTAAGCGGGCAAGCCGGAGCGACGTTGTCCAATCCGCTCGCCGTTAAAGTGACGGATAATTCCGGCAACGGTATACTCGGCCATCCGGTGCAATTTCTCGTGACCAAAGGCGGCGGGCGATTCAGCAACGGCCAGAGCCAGATCGAGGTGACGACGGATCAGCTCGGCGTGGCGAAAGCGACGTGGACGCTTGGCGGCACCATCGGCAATAACAGCCAGGAAGTGCGAGTGATCGCCACCAATGGCGGCGCCAATCTCGACGGCGTGCCGGTTATTTTCACGGCAAACGTGACATCCGGACCTCCTTGCGCTGATGGCTCGGAAATTAAAGCCACCGGCCCGATTCAGGCGGACGGCGTGACGAAATCACAGATTACAGTTCATGTGCGCGATTGTTTTGGCAATCCATTACCCGGCAAAGCGGTGACGCTCATCATTTCGCCGTCGGGCAGCTATTTCATCGATCAGCCCACGAACTTGACGAATGCGCAAGGCCTCGTGACCGGCGCGTTTGCGGCGATCAGCGCGGGTACGAAAACCGTCACCGCCAAAGTTTTGGATAGCGGCACCGAGTTGAATAATGGCGCGACCGTGCAGGTGTCGCCGCTCGCTGCGAGCCAAATGTCTTTGATTAGCGGCAACAATCAAACTTGCAACGTGCGAGCTGCGTTGGCGAATCCGCTTGTCGTCAAAGTCGCAGATCGCAACGGCAACGGCGTTCCCAATTACGAAGTGCGTTTTACGGTAAAAGGCGACGGCCGCATTTTCGAGACCGGCCCAATTCGCACCGATGAAAAAGGCTGGGCTTCGGCGTCTTATGTCGGCAGCACGGCCGCGGGGCAGAGCCAGATTTGGGCAGAGTCAACGGGGTTGTCAAACTCGCCGGTTATTTTTATTGCCAACGTGAGCAACAACCCGGCGCGCGAGATCAAAGGGATCAGCGGCAACGCGCAGAAGGGGCCAGTCGGGCAAGCTCTGCCGGAGCCACTGGTGGTGCGCGTGACGGATCGAGACGGACGGCCGGTTTTCGGAACGCCGGTGCGTTTTGACGTGACGTTCGGCGGCGGCGCGGTGAATGAGAGCGCGGCGCTTAACGTGAACACCAATGAGTTCGGCGAGGCGCGCGTGAATTTGCGGCTCGGCCCGAACGCCGGCCCGAACACGGTTCGCGTCACTTCGAATAATCTGCAAGGCTCGCCGGTTGATTTTCTCGCCACGGCTGAAGCCGGCCGCGCCGCGCGGTTGGTCATTTACAGCGGCCACAACGGTGTTGGCGAAGTTGGCGGCAATCCGCCGCCGTTGTGCGTGCATGTGACCGACGCGAGCGGCAACGGCGTCGATGGCGTCGAGGTGATGTTCGAGCTGGTGCGCGGCACCGGCACCTTCTCACCCGGTTCATTTGCGCCGATTATCGAAACGACGACGCGCGACGGCGGTTTTGCCTGTGCGACGTTGACGCTCGGACAGGACGTGGGCTACCGCCACGTGCGCGCGACGTCGTCCGGCCTCGGCGGCTCGCCGGCAACGTTCAGCGTGTATGGCCGGGCGATGGCGGCGCAAAGTATGAGTGCGGATGTGCGCACCAACAATCAACGCGGCACCAAAGGCAAGGTGTTGAATTTCCCCTTGCAAGTCTACGTGAAAGACCGCAACGGCAATCCGGTGGTCAATTATGCCGTGGACTTTTTGATTACGTCCGGCGGCGGCAGTTTCAACGGCAGCAACCCGTTCCGCGCGCGGACCGATTCCACGGGCGTGGCCTCGGCGCCGTGGACGCTCGGCCGTTTTGCCGCCGATAACGAAGCCACGGCCGTGGCGAGCGGCGGCGGCAACGTGCAGCCGGCGACGATCATTTTCAAAGCCACAGGCTTCGACAACAACTTTCCGCTCTTCGAAGATGTGGTGGATCGGCGCGTGAACAAAGGCGACGTGATCGAATTTACGTTGCTGGCTTCCGATCCCGATGGCGATCCGCTGACGTATGGCGCGAAGAATTTGCCGCCGGGCGCGCAATTCGATTCGTTGAGCAGCCGCATCTTCCGCTGGTCGACCGGCGCGAGCAACGCCGGGCAATACGCGATCAGTTTCCTGGTACGCGACAACAAAGGCGGCACGGATGAAGAGCTGGTGCTCGTCGACGTAAAGAATCGCAACCGTCCGCCGTTCATCATGAGCCGCTTTCCGGTCGGACTTGGCATTCCGACGCAGCGCGACACCGTAATCGATTTCAACACCACGTTGTTGATGCGGGTCAATGCCACGGATCAAGATAATGATGCTTTGAATTATCGCTGGTTCCTCAACGGCAAGTACGCCGGCTCGGCGGTGAGCACGTATCTCTTCCGTAGTGATGAGCGTTTCAATACCGTCGAAGTGCTGGTCTTTGACCAGGAAGATACGACGACGACATCGTGGCTGATTCAAGTGCCGGTGAAGCTCGCGACGTTCAGCGCGGCGATCGAGAACGCAACGGCGAACGGCGCCAAAGCGGTGAAACTGGAATGGCGCACCTCGGCGGAGGTCGACAACGCCGGCTTCAATATTCTGCGTGGCCGCAGCGGTTCGGGACGATTTGAGAAGATCAACCAACGGCTTATTCCAGCGCGCCAAGATGGGCAATACATTTTTGTGGATGACAACGTCGATGCCGGCGGGCGGTATTATTACAAGCTCGAAGCCGTCGATCTCAGCGGCAATGTAACGCTGCACGGCCCGGTCAATGTCGAAGTGACGGCGCCGCAATCGTACGTGTTGCAGCAAAATTATCCCAACCCATTTAATCCGACCACGCAGATTCGTTACGAGCTGCCGAAGTCCGGCCGCGTGGTGCTGTCGATTTACAATTCGCTCGGCCAGGAAGTCCGCCGCCTCGTGGAGCGCGAGCAGTCCGCCGGCTATCACCTCGCCACCTGGAACGGCCGCGACCAGCAAGGCAAACCGGTGCCCTCGGGCGTGTATCACTATCGTTTGCAGGTCGGCGATTATGTTGCGACGAAGAGGATGGTGATGGCGAAGTAAGGTTCGTAGTATCGCCTTTAGGCGTCGGACGTGAGAACTGTGACAATGCCTCAATTGAGCAAGAGATCTTTTTAGTCCAGGAGATTCACGCCTAAAGGCGACACTACAAACTTTTCATGTTCTTATGAAGGGAGCGCTCATGAAAAAGAAGATTTGGCTGGGAGCAATGCTTTTGCTTGGCGGCTTGGCGCAAGCGCAGCCGCAGGATCAATGGCCGCAGGGCTTTTCTTTTGATAATAAACCAACGTTACTGGCAGAACCGATGCGCCACGATACTGATGAAGAAGTTTTCACTTCTTCTCAAAATTCCGTGCTTAAGATGCAAGCTCAGCAAACCGCCGGCGTTCCGCAGCGTGTTTGGGTGGCGCGTTATACGAATGTCATTGATGGTCAGGTGTGTGATATTGTTGTGGACGCGGCTGATGAGGTTTATGTCGCCGTTGATGTGGCTAAGGAAATCTATATCACCCGAAACTCGAAAACCTACGTGCGAAATTTTCTTACGCTCAAATACGGCGGTGCCGGCGTCAAACAATGGGAAGCGTATTACGATGGCCCGCCCATTGGGAGAAACATCCCTATTTCCGCATCGCCGCGAAAGATAGTGGCGGATTTTGATAATCATATTTATGTCGCTGGGCAGTCTGCAAGCTTTAATTACTCTTACGCGACGCTCAAATATAATTTTTCAGGAGACCGGTTATGGGCGAGCCACTATGCTGGGAAGAGCGATCAATACGGGTACCACGAGTATCCGACCGACTTTGTGGTCGATAATGCGGGAAACGTTTATGTCACCGGCCGCGCTACCAATAATGCTGGCATCACGGAATTTGCCACAGTCAAATATGATAAGACCGGAAAAGAACGGTGGGTCGCGAGCTATCACCGCGGGTCGAATTTAGGTTCGTCCGCCTGGGCTATGGCTCTCGACCGAGCCGGAAATATTTGCGTCACCGGCACAAGTGCGGACAGCAATAAGACTGACGGAGATTATACAACCATAAAATACAAGCCCAATGGAAAGATGCAATGGGTAACACATTACAAGGGGCCGTACAATGCCGTGGATCGTGCCAGCGCTCTCGCTATAGATGCTGCCGGCAATGTTTACGTCACGGGGCTTAGTACGTACGCGGCCACGACGGTCAAATACAATGCGGTCGGGGTACAGCAATGGGTCGCCAGTTATCCTCTACCCAATTACCTCAGCAACGAGTGGTATTTTTTTAAATTGTGGGTTGATGAAGCAGAAAATGTTTATCTCGGCGGCAGGGGAATGAGCATAAAAAAGTATATTCTCGTTAAGTACAATAAGGCTGGCGCACTCGAATGGGTAGCAAATTACATAGGAAATGGCGGCCAAACTATGATGAATGACATGACCCTAGACCGCGCTGGCAATATTTATGTCACCGGCTCGAGTCTGCATTCCACCGCTAATAGGACTTGGGATTATGTGACAATCAAGTATAACAGCACTGGACAAATGCAATGGCTCGTTCGCTACAACGGGCCGGCAAACGGCGATGATTGCGCCGAGGCGCTTGCCGTTGATGGCTCCGGAAATGTCTATGTGACCGGCATAAGCTATGGCGGTAACCAGTTTGATGTGGTGACGATCAAATATTCACAGAATCTTTCCAACGTTTCGGAATCGGCAATCAAATTGATGGGTGCTGAAAGCGCAGAGAGGCTGGAAACAAATTTACCAAGCGACTTTTATCTGGCGCCCAATTATCCCAATCCTTTCAACCCGAGCACGAGCATTCGGTTCGGTGTGCCGCAAGCCGCGCACGTGACGCTGAAGGTGTACAACCTGCTCAGCGAAGAAGTGGCGACGTTGGTTGATGAGCAAAAGCCCGCAGGTGTGCACGTCGTCAATTTTACGCCGAAGGATTTGCCCAGCGGGATTTATTTTTACGCGCTCACCGCCGGTGACGTGCGGCTGGTGCAGCGCATGGTTTATGCGAAATAATGTTCGTAGTATCGCCTTCAGGCGGCGGACGTGAGAAGTGTGTAAATGCCTTAATTCAGCAAGAGATTTTTGTTTTAATCCAAAAGCTTCACGCCTAAAGGCGTCACTACGAACCTTTCATAAAGATTTTTTTGATTAATTCCACCAAAGGGAGTTTTCTTACGATGCGCAACTGGATTCTGGTCACCTCCCTCGCCGCCATGCTGGCGGCAGATGCGGCTTTCGCGCAGTCTTCCAAATTTTCTCTTCCCAAGACCACCGCCATGTCCAAGGCGTTCCGGCCCAACGCGAGCAAGGAAGAAAACCTCGCCACGATGCGCCGCACGCTCGGCATTTCGCCCAACTCGAAATTCGAATGGATTCCCGGCATCAACGGTGTCGATACGCTGTCGGTGCTCGATGATTTCAATCGTACCGAGATCAACGAGGACGTGAACGACAAGCAGTGGGCTATCGACGAACAGTATTGGGCCATTAAAAACGGCGAGCTGGTCCTGACGCCGGAAGCGATTTACGAATGGCGCTTCCTCGCCACTTACCTGCCGATCTACAATAACCTGGAACGTCGCATCCACTCGGTATCTTACCGCTGGGGCAAAGAGGCCGATGCGCTCGGCATTCGCGAGGGCGCGCACGCCATCATGCTGGATCGCCCCTCGAATATCTCGACCGGTTACTGGATTTGGCATCGCACCAATTGGCTGCAGGTATGGATGTGGGTCATCCGCGATGGCACGTTTGAAGACACGCCGGGCCAGGGCCGCGAGATTGACAAAGCCGACATGCAAACTGAAAACCCGGTGGCCGGTGACGTGGTGAAGGTCGTCATTCGCCCCGAAAAGAACGGCAATTTTTTTGATTATTACGTCAACAACAAGTTCGACGCCACGGTCGAAGATCCCAATAAGGAATTTCCCACCAATCAAAGCATCACTTGGTATACGGGATTGTTCATTCACGGCCAGAGCCTGAACAACCAGGTGGATGATTTCAAAGTGACGTGGCTGCAAGGCGACGGTTTTACGCCGGGCGCGGTGTTCGATTTGACTGTAACCAAGACCACGACGGCGAGTGTGACGCTGGAATGGACGGCGCCGGGCGATAACGGCTTCGAGGGAAGGGCCAAGAGCTACGATATTCGCTATTCCACCAACCATATTTTAACGGACGCCGATTTTGCCGCAGCCACACCGGTGCCGGATCCGATCACGCCGGGCGAAGGCGGGCGCGCCGATCGCCTGGTGATCGCCGGCTTGCAGAGCGGCAAGACCTATTATTTTGCGATGAAAACCACGGACGAGGCCGGCAATGTGTCCGATCTTTCCAACGAAGTGACGGCGCGACTGCCGGCGTTGCTGCCGATCAGCGATACTTTCAATCGCACCAACGGCGGCCTCGGCAGCAATTGGGCCGGCGACCTCACCAACCTGCAAATTCGCAACAACACCGCGCAAAATATCGGCGCGCCGGGAAGCTGGAGCCCCGCGGTTTATCAGAGCGCGCGCAACATCATTGAAGTCTCGCTCAAATACGCGGCGACGGCGACGGTGCGCGGCATCGGCGCCAGCGGCATTTTGCTGCTGGCCAATACGCCGAGCAGCACGGCAAACGGCTACATGATCCAGCGCGACAGCGGCGAAGATCCTGCCACGCCGGCGGATGATATGACGCGCTTGTGGATCGTGCAAAACGGCCGGCCGGATCAGCTTGTAGAAGAAGGCGGCTCGCAAAGCGGCTTATCGCCGAAAGCCGGCTCGAAAATTTTGGTGCGTCTTATCGACATCGACGATCAGCGCTTTTTTTATGTCTACGTGGACGGCGTCTTCGACCGCGTGCTGAAAGATGAGAGAAAAACTTTTAACGGCTTGTATGCCGGGTTCATGCTCGACAGCGGCTCCGGCGAGCAAAATGCGATCGACGAATTCACTGCCGGCGCGGCGCCGGGCAAGCCCAAAGCGATGAGCATGGTTTCGGGCGACGGCCAATTCGGCGAGATCGGAAAAATTCTGCCGTTCCCCTTGACGGTGTCGGTGATCGACAGCTTCAACAATCCGCTCGCCGGTGTGTACGTGCGATTCGCGGTGACCGCCGGCGCGGCCACGATCCCACTGCCGGAATTTGCTGACGGCAATTTGCGCATGGAAGCCGAAGACGCGGAAATCGTCGGGCCGCTCACCAAAATCAAAGATAGCGAGGCGGCGTTTGGGCAATATCTCGTTTACCCGGCCGGGCAAACGGCTGATGCCTCCGCCACGTTCACATTCAACATCACTAAAGCCGGCGCGTACCGCATTTGGACGCGCAGCTTGAAAACCGGCACGCAGCCGGGAAGCTGGAACGTCCAAATCGACAACGGACCGAAATTCATTTACGACGTTTTTCAAGGCCGGACGCGCAGCGCGTGGACGTGGGATTTGGTGTCGGATCGCGGGACCGGCGATGGCGCGGTGCCGCAGTTCGATCCGAAAATTATTAATTTCACCACGGGCGAGCACAAAATTATTTTCCACGCGCGCTGGGAAGATACGCGTTTGGATAAAATCATTATTACTTCCGATACCAATTTCGAGCCGGACTTCAAAGAAGAGACCGGCTTTCTCACCGACTCCGAAGGGCGCGCGAGCGCGACGGTGAAGTTCGGCATGACGCTGCAGCCCGTCACGATTGAAGCGAGTCACGGCACGGTGAAGCCGGTTATTTTCAAGGCGACACCAATTAGCAATGAGAAGCCGACAACGATCGCTGCATTTGGCGGCAATGCGCAATTCGGGCCGGCCGGTCAAGTTTTGCAGCCTTTCAAAACTATTTTGAAAGACAAAAATGGCAACGGCGTGGCCGGCCAGCAAGTCACGTGGGTGGTCACGGTCGGCAACGGCACGCTGAGCCAATATGTGAGCAGCACCAATCTCCAGGGCGTGGCCGAAACGATTTTGACGCTCGGTAATATCGCGGAGACGAACACGGTGGAGGCGCGCGTGACGCTAGTGGCCGGTTCGGGCAAACAGGTTTTCAATGCGACGACGAATTCGGGTTTGGCGGCGAACATTCTCACGAGTGCAGGCCTCAATCAAAGCGCAACCGTGGGCACGACACTGCCCACGCCAATACAGGTTAAAGTGGCGACACTCACTGGGCAGGCGGTTCCCAATTTCCCGGTTGAATTTAAAGTCAAGCGCGGCGGCGGTGGTTTGAATCCGAATATCGCCATTATTAATGAAAGTTTTGAAATTGGCACGAATCTTCCAACGAATTGGGATTTGGAAGGCGCACCGGGCAACGGTGAAGTTGCTTTGACAACTGCCGGTCCGCGCAGCGGCGCGAAGAGCCTGCAAATAAATTCCACTCGCGATGGCGTCGGCGTTTCGCAAATGTTAAACTATCCTGCGGCCGGTGGTTACACGCTGAGCTTTTATGCGAAAGTTACCAGCGGCACGGCGCGCGTAGTGTGGCGCTTGAATGCAGCTAACGGCACGCCGGTTGAAAAAATCATTGACATCACGGC
>JBOHQZ010000017.1:0-19927 GCA_050732275.1 bacterium | reverse complement strand
GCGCATCGACGTCGGTCTCGGCGAAGTCGGTGTTGAGCGTCAACGAGGCCTGAAGATTCGGCCCCAACTTTTGAAAGACATCCAAACTCGCGTCCTTCGTGAAAGCCGTTTTTGCGCCGGGAGCAGGCACGCCGGCGCCGCCGATGGTCGACGGGCGCAGACTCAAGCCGAGGCCATACACAAAATTCGGCAAGCCCGTCAGCAAACCGGCGCGGCTGGTTTGGCTGATTTCGTAATCTCTTTTTGCGCCCGCCCAACGATTGGTTTCCTGCAAGCGCTGAATGCGGCGCTGCACGTTAAATCCCCACGTTTGCAAGCCTTTTTTAAAACTAAGGCTCTTGAGGGGAATCTTTATTTCTGCGGACCAGCCGCCGGCGTCGATGCTGGTTTTGGCTTCCCAAATTGTATCCCAATTGCTGTTTTGGCCCTCGCCTTGATTGGCCACCAGCGCATCGTATCGCGCGCCGGCCGGATTAACGGCGAAAATATATCCCGAGCGGCCATCCCGAAAAGTATCCAAGACGATAACGATATGATCCTCGCTTTCAAGCTCCGCGTCTCTGGCTTTTGAGAACGCCACGATTTCATCGGGCGCATTGCCGAAGCACCGCACGCCGATGAGGAGAGCGCCGGCATCGGCCAGCACTTTGACGACGGTGCGACGCGAGGGCGTTTCGCCTTCCCGCGGCTCGGTCATGATGAGATTGGCGATGGAATCAGCCGTCATCCACAGCGGCTCATCGCAACGGCCGTCTAATTCAAAATCTCCGGACTTCACGCCGGCGTTGAGCGAAGGCGTTTTCTCGGTTTGGGCGTTGAGCCCATTCGCCAGCAAGGGGAAAAATGCCGCGATCCAATAGCTTGACAGCGCGCGCTTAAAGTGCATATCCGCATCCTTTAATTTTGTTTGCCGCTTTTCAATTCGATGATGGTTAAATCATCAAACAAGATGTACGAATCCGCCTTCGTCCACAGCCCGACTTTTCCGGCGCCGATGAAGGTGTTATCTTCGACTTCAAAAAGTTTTTCGCGGTTCAAATATACTGCGAAGAGATTGCCTTGGGCGACGACGCGCAGTGTGTTCCATTCTCCGCTCGGCACTTTCGCTTTTTTGCCATACGTAAAGAGGCCAGCGCCTTTGGGGTCGAGATCGGTGCGCTTGCTCTTCTCAACTTTATAGAGCACGACGTTGTTCTCCAACGCATTCGCGCGCACGATGTAATAATTATCCTGATCGCGATAGCGCCACAGTAAACCGGCGGCTTGATCCTCCTTGCCTTTGACCGGTTTGAACTTCACGCTCAAATCGACATCAGCCGCATTCACGCCGTCAAAAATGCAAAGCGGAAAGCGATAGCTCGTTGCCTCCATGTCGGTCTGCGCCAGCACATGCGGCTGGCTCGGCGCAGTAGCGTCTTTCATGGCAATCCACACGCCGGTTTTTCCTTTTCCCGTAAGACCTAGAGAAAAACCTTTCGGTGGCTTGCCAGTTTCGTCGTTGTCAAAATTAATGATCTGCGCCAAGGCAAGGGCCGGCATGAGCAGGCCAAGCAGGCTGAAAAAAAGTTGGCATTTCATTCGGTTATCTCCGGTGTTATTTTCTAAAAGGTGTTTTCAGCAAACCGGGCAAAGATTGTTTGGCCGGCGCATCAAAACCGTCGAGGCCATAGCGGAGCTCGCGCAGATTTTTTGCCGGCGTGTAAGTTTCGAACATTTTGTCCCAGATCGAAAAGATGTTCGAGTAATTCGAATCGGTTTCGATCTGCGCGCGGGAATGATGCACTTTGTGCATGTTCGGCGTGACGATGAGCAGCCGCAACAGCCGATCCAATTTGTCCGGCACGTTGATGTTGGCGTGCTCCAGTTGCGCGTTCAAAGCGGAGAGCATCAAATAAATAATCACCACCCAAAGCGGGACGCCGAAGATCACGATGGCGGCGAGCTGACAGCCGATGCGCCAGACGGTTTCGCCGGGATGCTGCCGAAACGCGGTGGTGACGTCGACTTCGATTTCGGAATGATGCACGCGATGGAATTGCCAGCCGAACGCCGATTTGTGCAAGAGCACATGCGCGAGGTAAGCGAACAAATCGAGTCCGGCGATGCCCAAAAGCGTTTCGCTCCAAAGCGGCAGCGCGCTCCAGTAAAGCAAACCGATTTGTTTTTGCATCGCCAAGGCCGCGGCGGACGCGGAAGCAAACGATAGCAGCAGATTCATCAGCAGCAGAATTGCCGTTAAGCCAACATTGGGCACGGTGCGCCGCCAGCGCTGTTTCGAATAATCAAACAAAGGCATCACGGCTTCCAACAGCCACAGACCGCCGCAAACGGCGATGAGCAAAGTTAAGCGAAATTTTTCAGAAAACCAAAACTCGTTCATATCATCTCCTTAAGTTCGTTAAATTGTTATTTTCAAATCTGACAGCAGTAAAGACTGCCGTCATGACCAGCAATTGTATGGCAACGGCAACGAACATCCACGCATAACCGAATCGCGCGACCAACATGCCTGCGACGATCGGGCCGGCGGCTTCGCCGAGATCGAAAATCGTTCCAAACGCGCCGTGCGCCGCGCCGTAATGGGCGCGCTTTGCGAGATCGGTAATGAAAGCGCTGGCGACCGAAGAAACCACCGCGGTTCCGAATCCCCACGCGGCGCCGAACATCAACAACGCTTCGAAGCGTTGGAATTTCGGCAGCATGGCCATCAACAACGCGCACCATACGAGCGCGGCGAGAATGAGCGGCTTTCTGCCGAAACGATCGGAAAATTTTCCCATCAGCGGCCGCGCCAACAAAGCCGTCGTGGTTTGAGCGCCGAAAATGACGCCGATGTGCCACGCTTCCAGATGGGCAACTTCTTTTGCATAGAGCGGCAGAAAAGCATTGTACGCGCCCACGGTGAACATCTGCGACGCAACCGCGACGCTGGTCATGATAATGCCGCGATTGCTTGCCACTTCACATAAACCCTGCAAAAAGTTTTTTGTTATGTTCTTGTGCTTGCGCAAATTCGCGCCAATCGGGAAAATCAAAAACAACAGCAAGCCGGTAACGCCGAGCAATCCACTGATGAGAAAAGGCAGTTTGAACCCCTGCCAACTAATGAGAAATCCACCGAGCAGCGGCCCCAGCGTTTGGCCGGCGCCCTGCACTGAAGCGTAAAATCCCAATCGAATGCCGCGCTCGTTGGCGGCGGAAAAATCCGAAATTGTCGCGCTCGCCGTCGGTCCGAAGATGGCCGTTGCATGGCCGTGAATGAAGCGCAGCGCGATGAGGCCGGCGAGGGAGGCAATGAGCGGGTATAAAAACGGCGTTAATGCAAAAACACTCGCGCCAACGAGAAGCAGCGCGCGCCGTCCGAGAATGTCTGACAGCGTCCCCGCCGGCAGCTTCATGAACATGCCGGCTATCGTCGAGGCTGCAACCGTCCAGCCCACGACTTCCGATGACGCACCCAGACTCTTGGCGTATAGCGGAACGATCGGCGACCGCGCTACGGCGTAGCTAAAGTAGAGAAAGAATCCGGTGGCGCAGAGGCTGAGATATTGACGCTGATGATCGCGCATAAAAGTTTAGAGGGCTTTCGCAGCCTCCCGCCCCTTGTCCCGCCCCGTCTCCATAGCGTTACATGGAAGAGCGGGACGGGGTGTGCGGCTGTTGATGATCAAATGCTTGGTGTTACAACAATGCCCTGCAAGTGGGCAGGGCTACGAATTGCGTTTTTTTGTTGAGAAATGGATATAAAGCGCGTCAAGAATGCCGGAGCCGGTTTCGAGAATTTTGTGATCATCTTTGAGCGCATCAGCCAATGCCCGCACCACCGTGTCCAAACCGGCGGCTTCGGGGCGGTTGAATTTTTGATCTTTCATGTCGATGTCATGTACGATTTCAGCGATGCTCGTGAGCGCTTTGTCGTGCAGTTGAAACGCTTGCAGCAGCGTCTCAAAAGTGCAATCATCCCCGTGATGGCTGAACTCGGCGCCGAAAACGTCGAACGATATCGCGTTCTTCGGCAGTTTGGTTTCAGGGGCAAAAACAAATTTGGCCTTCGAGTCGATGAAACGGCGAATCAGCCACGCCGAGCTGAGGCGATCGATGTGAATACGCGCACGCGTCGCCCAGATTTTTTCTTGAAAATTTTTGCGGGCGCAACGCTTGGGCGGCATCACCGGCTCCGGCGGCGGCTCGAAAGCGGCGAGTTGGGATTTGAGCCGGTCAAGCGCGTTGCTCGCCTTTTTTCCGGATGGAGCGCCGAAAAAATCAACGCTTTGAATATCTGCCAGCAAATCGCCGAGCGGCCTTGCCTCTTTCGTCAGGCGGTTGAGAACCGCTTTGGAAAGCCGTTGTTGCTCTTGCAGGCTTTGAATACGCTCCAACAAATGCTCGACCACCGCGAGCAATTTGGCATACTCTTCTTCTCGGGCGCGCATAAAAAGATCACGCAGCGCGCGGTTTTCTTTCTCGTCGTTCGATTCGGAAACAAAAACCGAGGCCTCGCCCGACGCATCTTTGATTTGCTGGCACAGCCATTGAAAATCTTCCAGCCGTTCTTTGCCATAGGGCAGAACGTAAACCGAGTTGCGATACAACACCGCGCCGACCTTTTTAGTCAGCCGCCAAATTTTCACGCGCTCACGCGAGCGCGGCGTTTGGATTTGATGTACGAGAAAAAGCCATTTCATATAGTTTTTACTGTAATATACGTTACAATATAAATGAATGTTACATAAGATCGGATTTTTTATGCGCTGCACAAATCGTCGGCTCTGCGGCAAAACCTCTGAGCAAGTCACTGGCCGGTCACTTTAATTAACAAATTTTTTCGGCTCTTACCGGCTTCGGTGACCGGCCAGTTTCGCGAGGCCATGCCGGCGCCGGGGCAAATAAAATTTATTATTGCTTAAAACACCGAGTTGCCGTATTTTCGTAATGAGGAAAGAATATCGAATATGCGAAAAATTTTTCTTCTTATTTGCTTTTGCCGAGTCTGGCCGGCGCAGAGCCAAAATCAGGTCGTTTTTCGCGGCATTATTCTGGACGAAACAATCGGAACAGCGACGCTCTCGCAGCCGCTCGGCTTGGACATCGATCCCGACGGCAATCTTTACATCGCCGACACCGGCCGCAATCGCATCGTAAAGTGCAGCCAACGCGGCGAGTTGCTGCGCGAAGCCGGCGGCTTCGGTTTCGACAAACAGCAATTCGACCGACCCGTCGACGTTTGGGCCGGGAACGGGTTGGACGTTTTCGTGGTTGATTACAATAATCAGCGGCTCGAGCGTTACGACAAGGATCTCAATTATATTTCGTCGTATTACTCCGACGAGCTGCAAGATGAGTCGCTGCAATTTGGCTATCCGGCAGCAGTGGGATTGTCCGCCAATGGCGAGGTTTTTCTGGCCGATCATGAGTTCAATCGCGTGCTGCGCATTGATTCCTTTGGCAGGCCGAAATCGAATTTCGGCGATTTCAATTGGGGCGAAGGCCGGCTGGCGCGTCCGGCTAAAATCTTGATCGACGCCAATCGTAAAATTTTCGTTAGTGATTCCACCACCGATGAGATTGTGGAATACGATTACTATGGCAATTTTTTGCAAAGATTCGGTGCGGGTGTATTGCGCGATCCGTCCGGCATGGCCGGGCGGAGGGCGGAGGGCAGAGGGCAGAGGGCGAACGATCTCTTGATTGTGGCGGATCGGGGCAATCATCGAATGTTTTTTTTCAACAACGAGGGCGAGAAAGTTTTTGATTTTGGCAAGCGCGGCCGCGCACCGGAGGATTTTTTTTCTCCGGCGGATGTCGCCACGCATGGCACTCGCATTTTTGTTTTAGACACCGGCAACAATCGCGTGCAGGTTTTTGAATTACAGGCGAAAAAAGAATAGCTTTGTAGTAGTGCCTTTGGGCACCAATTTCATGATATTCAAAAAAGTTTTTTGGGTTTCGTACAGGTTGCGCCTAAAGGCGCTACTGCAAACAAATCGTTGGCCGCTTTTATTCGTTGGATGCTTATTGGCGTCTTTAGTTTTTGCCACCGCGCTTTTCGCTCAGAACGCCACTCTCCCCCATTATCCTTATTCACTCGTTGACCGCCGCTTTGTCGTCTCCGTTCCTGCGGACACCGCGACCATTGCCTTGCCCGACAGCTTCATCATCGCAAATTCCGATACATTAAGATTGGGCAAGCTCACTCTACAACGCGGCCGTGATTATCGCCTCAATTATCGCGACGCCATTTTGCAACTGACAACGGGCAACGGACAGCGGACAACAGGCGACTCATTGATTTTAACTTATCGCATTCTCCCGCTTTCCCTGCCGCGGGAGTTGGCGCTCTTTCATTTGGCCAAACCGGCAGCGCAAGATTCGGCGTTGCCCGTTAGCCACGTTGTCGCTTCGGCGCAACACGGCATTCTCGCGTCGTCGCGCGACAGGTTCGGCGCGAATCTTTCTAAAAGCGGCAGCCTGACACGCGGGGTGAGCCTCGGCACGGATCAAGGATTGAAAGTGGACTCGGGTTTGCGTCTGCAAATTTCCGGCAAGCTCTCCGACAAAACTGAAGTCGTCGCGGCGCTGACCGATCAAAACACGCCGATTCAGCCGGAGGGCAACACGCAAACGTTAAACGAGATCGACAAGGTTTTTGTGCAGCTCAAGAGCGAGCGTTTCAATGCAACGTTGGGAGATTTTCAAATCGAATACGGTGGCAGCGAATTCTCTCGTTACAGCCGCAAGCTGCAAGGCGCCAAGATCGCCATTGGCAATACGGAGCCAGCCGACGACCGCTCCTCCAACTTGCAACTGCAACTTTCCGCTGCCGTATCGCGCGGAAAATTTACGACCAATCAATTCAACGGCATCGAAGGCAAACAGGGACCGTATCAATTGCAGGGTGATCGTGGACAAATCGACATTATCGTTTTGGCCGGCACCGAGCGCGTGTGGATTGACGGCCAGCTCATGACGCGCGGCGAGAACAATGATTACGTCATCGAATATTCCAACGGCCAGCTCACGTTCACCCGCAAGCGGCTCATCACTAGCGACACCCGCATTACGATCGACTTCGAATTTTCCGACGAGCGTTTTCGCCGCAATCTTTACAGCGCGCAAGGCCTGGTGACGGGATTTAATGATAAAGTAAAATGGCAAACGACGCTGATTCGCGAGGGCGATGATCAAGACAATCCGCTTGAATTCACATTAGATGAGGCCGATCGCGAATTGCTCGCTGCTGCCGGCGATAGCCTGGCTTTTCGAGACGGCTCGATTTTCGTCGGTGCTGGCAAAGGGAGCTATATCCGTAGCGATTCGATTTGGGTCTATGTTGGCCTCGATTCCGGTGACTACAATGTAAGGTTTTCCGACCTCGGGGAAGGCCGTGGCGACTATGCTTTTCGCGGGTTCGGCAATTTTGCTTACGTCGGCAAAACCATGGGGCGTTACGCGCCGGTGATTTTGCTCGCGCCCGCGGTTCGCCAAGACGTGATGGATACTCGTCTCGAACTCATGCCGTGGCGAGGCGTATCGCTCGTCAATGAGCTTGCCATCAGTCAATTGGATCAGAATCTATATTCGCGCCTTGACGATGCCGACAACACCGGCCGCGCGCTACTATCGACCTTGCGAATTGAGCCGCAATCGTCAAAACTTGGTCGATTCGCTTTGCAAATGCGCTACCGTAACAAGGGGTCGCGCTATCGCGATATCGATCGCGCGGACGTGGTGGAGTTTAATCGCCGCTGGAATTTGTCAAGCGACGCCATTGCGGCCAATGAAGAAATGCTTGAGTCGTCGGCAAATTATTCGCCACTGACCGGCTGGAATCTGCGCGGCGGTTATGGCAGGCTAAATCGCGGCGTCGTTTCCGATCGTTGGGAAGCGGGCATGGAATTCAAGCGCCCAAAGCTGCCGGAGCTTCAGTATCAAGTCGAGAGCATTGCTCGTCAAGAAGATCCGCGTGCGTTGCCTTTGCTCAGCTCGGCGTCGGACTGGCTCAGGCAAAACGGCTCGGCCACGTACTCTTTTTGGAAATTGAAACCCCGCCTCGGTTACGAAGCGGAAGATCGGCGCGAGACGGTTGCCGACACGGCTTCGGGATTTCGTTTCAATAGCTACACCGCCGGGGTCGAGGCGCAAGTTCTGCGCCGGCTAAAAATAGGAGCCGCGCTCAATCAGCGTGATGATGACATGCGCACTCAACATGGCTTCTTGCCCAAGTCGACGGCATTGACGCAAAATTATTCGTTGTCGCTCGAGCGCTGGCGAGCGCTTGCCGCCGATGCAACGTTCACGCATCGCGAGCGCCGTTTTGACGATCCGCGCATTGAAAATGTCCGTGCCGATCTCGCGGATCTGCGCGTGCGGTTCTCGCCATACCAGCGCGCTCTTGATACGGACTGGCAGTATCAAATCACCAACACGCAGGTTTCCAAACAGCAGCGCGTCTATATCAAAGTGCAGCCTGGCGAAGGCAATTATCGTTTCGATCCCGATCTAAATGATTATGTTGTCGATCTATCCGGCTTTGGCGACTACGTGCTGCGCGTGATTCAAACTGAAGATTTCACGCCGGTGGTGGAATTGCGCGCGCGCAGTAGCATCCGTATTAATTTTGCCGGCCTTTTCCGTCCCAATTCTTCTGCACAAGAAGAAAAGGAAAAACGCGGCAAAAGCTGGAAAGACTATCTCCGGCTAGTAACAAGTGAAACGTTCATTCGGCTGGAGGAGAAAACGAGCGATCCGCAAGTTTGGGAAATTTATAAGCTCAATCTGTCGCGCTTTCAAAACCCGCGATTCACGCAATTCGGCACGCAAAGCTTGCGGCAGGATGTTTATCTTTGGGAAAACAATCGCGAGCGTTCGCTGCGTTATCGCTTGACGACGCTGCGCGAGCTGAACAACCAATTTCTCGGCGAAGGCTTGTCGCGCCGCGGGCAACTACGCCACGAGCTCCGGCTCACGCTGGCGCACTCGCCGAAGCTGAGCAGCCAGACGGAAATTATTTTGAATCGCGAGGGCAAAACCTTCGTTAATTCTCCGCGCCAAGATCGTGAGGTGCGAAATCGCACCGGTACGCTCGAGCTGTCATATCGCCCGCGCACCGTGTGGGAATTTGCGGCGGGAGTTGGCGCTGCATTTGACGAAGACCGCGCGGCGCCTCCCGTTACAGTGCGCGCCTTTTCTCTCAAGCCGCGCTCGACGTATTCGTTTCGCGGCAAAGGCAGATTGAGCGGCGAGCTCGAGTGGGTGCAAGTGGAGGCAACGATCCCGGCAGGAAAAAGTTTGGCCTATGAGCTGGCGAGCGGCAATCGCCCCGGACGCACGCTGCGCTGGAATTTTGCGCTTGAGTACCGCGTTTCGACCAATATCAATCTGGCGGTTTCCTATTTGGGGCGCAAAGAACCGGATCGGCCGAAAGCGTTGCATTTGGGCAAAGTGGAAATGCGGGCGTTTTTTTGAACACGGACTTGATGGACTTACACGGATTTTTGGGTGAACATTTTGAAACGACTAAATCACAAAATTCTCTCGGGCAGATTGTCATTCCGAAGGAATCTTTTTGTTTTGAAAGGGCAGCTTGGTTTTATAAAAAGCTTCATTCTAAAAGAAACCTTGCCCATTGACGCACTTTTACGACGAGCGCGCTGCACCGGTTTGGCCTGCGCTCTTCGCGCTATCGTCATCGTTTTTTATTTTCTTGGCAGTTTTGCAAATGGACAAACGCCAAATGACTCGGCCAGCGTGAAGATTCTTTGGAATGCGACAGGCAAGATTACCGAAAATGACTTGCGCCAGCTCGATGGATTGGGCAAAACGCGTCTGGTTCGTCAGGCAGATTTTGAAACCATGATTCGCCGCGTGCTCGGCAATTTGCAGGCGTGGGGTTACTATTTTGCGCAAATTGACAGCGTCACGAGCGAGGCCTCGGCTCGTCTCAATACAACGGAGGCCAGAGTTCATCTCAACAGCAACGGGAAAGTGCAATTTGCCCCGGTGGTCAAAATTATTGATTCCACCACTTACTTTGCGGTGTCGAGGGAAAATCTCAATAATTGGCGAGGCAAAATTGATGAGGAGAAACTGCTGCAGCGCCTGACGGGGTGGCTCGAAGATTTTGCCAAGCGTGGTTATCCGCTCGCGCGCTTTTATATTGATTCCGTTGTTATGGCGACAAATGAAGATGACGAGGCGCTGGCCAAACTCTATCTGCAATTCGATGCCGGCCCGGCGGTGCGCATCGATTCAATCGCCGTTCGCGGCAACAAGCTGACCAAGCGTTCGGTGTTGGTGCGTGAGCTGCCCATGCGCGCCGGCGACATGTTCAATTTCGACAAGGTGCAGAGCATTCCGGATCGGTTGATGCGCTTGGGCTATTTGCAATCCGTCGCACTGCCACAATTGGCGATTGATGAGCGCGGCCGATACCTGTTGGATGTCGCCATCGTGGAAGGCAACAGCAATTGGCTCAATGGCGCGGCCGGCTACAATCCCGGTGAGGGCCGGCAGAAAGGCTTTGTCTCGGGATTGATCGACGTGAAATTCGGCAATCTGCTCGGCACCGGCAGGCAGATCAACGCGCGGTGGGAAAAACGCAGCCGTGAAACACAAGAGCTGGCGTTGCGTTATCGCGAGCCGTGGGTTTTGGGTTATCCCGTGCATCTTGCCGGCGGGTTTCAGCAGCTTATTCAAGACACGACGTATGTGGAACGGCGCTGGGAATTTTCGGCTGAATTGCCGTTGGGCCAAAATTTCACCGCCAGCGGGCACGTGGCCAAAGAGAACATTTCACCGGATTCTCTGGCGCGCCTTCGGTTCAATTTGCCGCGCAGCAGCGTCACCAGTGTGGGCGCAACCTTGCGGTATGATTCCACCGACGATCCGATCAATCCGCGGCGCGGTGTTTTCTATGCAACGACGGTCGAAGCCGGCCGCAAAACGACGGATCAAGTGATCGGCGTCGAGGGCAAAAAATTCTCACGCGACAAAATTCTCGTCGATTTGCACTGGCTGCTGCCGACTTTTGGTCCACAGGTGTTGAGCCTGGCCGTGCATGGCCGGCAGGTGAAGAGCAATGCGCCGCCGGAAATTTTGGTGACGGATCAATTTCGCTTCGGCGGCGCCACCACCTTGCGCGGCTATCGCGAAGAACAGTTTCGCGGCTCGCGCCTGGCGTGGAGCAACGTGGAGTACCGCTATCTGCTCTCGCGCCGCACCCGCGCTTTTCTCTTTTTTGATGCGGGTTACTATTCCGGCTTTGAATATGTCAATGCCATCTCACCACAATTGAATCAAGTCGAAAACAATGTTTATGCCTGGGGCCTCGGCGCGCGCATCGATACGCCGCTGGGCATCGTCGGCGTGGATTACGGCTTGGGCGAAGGCGACGCCCTGACGAATGGCAAGGTGCACGTGAGTTTGGTGAATAGTTTTTGAAATTATTTTTTTCTTGCTTTTGTGCAAGCGTTGCGACAAATTATCTGTAAAGGAGAATAATCTACACCATCTTGGGTTAGAAACTTCATAACAACAGGCTTTGTTTGTAAAGTGAGTGGCAAAATTTATTTTGCGACTTGACGATATTTTTCATGCCTTGTTCATAAAAACTCATGAGCGATGCAAATTCCCGACGGATTTAATTCGATGACAAATCATACAGACTCCGCTCAAGCATTAGTGGAGACTGCTTACAAAACTTTGGAATTCGATCAGGGTGAACTCCTCAGCACCGATGCTCGTTCTACCGACCTAACTTCGGAGCAATGGATTGGGAAGGGGGATTGGTTGTCGCTGGCTAAAAGGGTTGGAGCTGAGAAAGTTTTTTTTGTCAATAATGACCCTGTCATCGTATTTGCTAAGCACGATACCAACGACGCCAATATCTTGCGCCAAGTCTTCAACAAATTTTGGTGCATGGCCCGTCCCATGCTTTTATTTCTGGCGCGGCCAGGCGAACTTT
Organism: bacterium; assembly: GCA_050732275.1. GTDB lineage: Bacteria > Zhuqueibacterota > Zhuqueibacteria > Zhuqueibacterales > Zhuqueibacteraceae > Zhuqueibacter. The sequence goes on along the minus strand of JBOHQZ010000017.1, from coordinate 7,965 downwards.
CAGTTTTTGACTTAAGTCGTCCTCCGGTCAAAACTTCAGATGAATGGCGCAAACCCATTCTTGATGTTGCCAATAGTGTAGCTGAGGTTGCAAATAAATTACATGCCTATCGACGCGAACAGGTCGAATCCGGACGGCTTTTTGAAGACGAACGTTTTGGCAAACCTAATCAACGCGCCGATTTATCTTTGATTCAAGATTTAAAGGCTGTCCGTTCTGAACTTATTCAGGCAGGACTTGGTGAAGATAAACTGAAGTATGCGCATGCGCTTATAGGCAGGTCCATTTTCATTCGGTATTTGGAAGATAGAGAAATTCTGATACCGGATTACTTTGAAAAAGTAGCATCCCAAAATCCAAAGTGGCAAGCTTTGCTTGATACTCCGCTGCATAAACCCGATCTCGATCCGCAGATAGAAAAACTCCTTTACCCTCGGGTTTTGGCAGACAAGGACTTTACTTTCGCACTTTTTCAGCAACTGGCTCATGATTTCAATGGGGATATGTTTCCATCGACATCGGAAGAAAAAAACGCTGTAAACGAAGAACATCTATTTTTGTTGCAGAAATTTTTGCGAGGCGAAACCGGACCCCAACAGACCCTTTTCTTTTGGGCCTACAGATTCGAGATTATTCCAATTGAGCTTATCAGCAACATCTACGAAGAGTTTTATCACATCGAGCATGGCAACGTGGATAATCACGGCACGCATTATACGTCTAGTGCATTAGCTGAGTTCGTTCTTTCTCAGACTTTGACACCGGAACGGCTTGACAAAAATCCCCGCGTCATCGATCCAGCCTGCGGTTCAGGTATTTTTCTCGTTGAAGCTTTTCGTCGCATGGTACGTTTTCGCGTTCAAAAACAAAACGGCTGCCGATTAAACTCTTCGGAATTACGAGATATCCTTCGCGATCAGATTGCTGGCATTGAAATCAACGAAGAAGCAGTACGTATTGCTGCTTTTAGCCTTTATCTCGCGCTCCTGAATTATCAAGAGCCACCGGATATTTTAGAGCAGATTAAGCAAGGCTATCGCTTGCCGAATTTGAAATATCAGGTTGGTCAACCCACAGATGATCTACACTTCAACAATCTGCTCGAAGCCAACGCATTTGATATAGACTCAAAAGTGCCGGATGAAGCGATTCGAGAAACATTTTCTAGTGCATGTACCGATATTGTCGTTGGAAATCCCCCCTGGGGTGAAGCCAAGAAGACTGATAACACTGCTATTGCGGCATTGGAAACGGCGCTTAATTGGTGCGAAGAGCGTAATAATCCCGTTGGCGACAAGGAACGCTCGCAAGCCTTTATATGGAGGACGCTGGATCTTTTGCGCGACGGGGGTTGTGCCGGACTGCTTGTTTCAACGGGCGTCTTTTTTAAGCATCATCAAAAAAGCCGAGACTTCCGTCGAAAATGGTCGCGACGGGTCAAGCTGGTAGAAATAGTCAATTTTGCACATGTGCGAGATATATTCTTCAGCGGGCCTAGCCGAGGCGCTGAGGCAATTGCGCCGTTTGCCTCAGTAGTATTTCAAAAAGAAACGCCAACGAATACAAATCACCTCGTCCATTATTGGGCAGCCAAAAAAAATACCGCCGCAGTCCGTTTACAAACGGTTGTTTTAAGTCGCGCTGATGTTCGGTTGATACGACAGGATGATTTGGCGCGTAGTGACAAGTTGTGGAAAATCTACTGGTGGGGAAATCACCGAGACGAAGCGCTAATCAATGTTTTGGAGTTAGATACCCCGCTCAGGGAACTCTGCGATCAAGATGGAACGGGACAAGGCTTTAAAGAGGCAAATAAAAGCATCCCTTGCGATTGGTTATGTCATTACAAAGAACTTCCGACCAAAAGCTTTCAAAGATACGGACCGGTTGAACGGATTAAACTATTATCCGTACCCAAGATGGTGGAGCACAGAGGTAAAATTCAATTTTATGATGAGCTTCGCCTTCTGCTCAAACGCGGAATTTCACAGAGTTCCGGAGCTAATGGTCAGATAGTTGCTAGGTTGGAATCTAAACCTTTCTGTTTTCGACATTCCATACAATGCTATAAATTGAAAGATGCTAAAGAGTGGGAGTATAAGATTCTTCTGGCAATTTTTTGGTCGTCTCTGGCGCGATATTATTTCTTTTTAACAACGAGCACTTGGGGAATGTGGCACCATGAGATTCATTTGGAAGAAGCGCTGAAAATGCCGATACGATTTCCGGATGATCTGTCACTACGATATCGAATTGTGAAAAGCGTGGATAATTTGCGCGCCTGGAATCCGATTCGACAAGATTTGCAGCACCCCAATGGCAAGACGAACGAACAGATTGCCACAGAATTGGCTCTTCTCGAACATAAATTAGATGAAGCCATCTTCGATCTCTATGAGTTGAGTGATCCTGAGCGTGACTTGGTTCGGGATATGTGCGAATTTGGTTTGGAATTCTTCTATAATCACTCCAAGAGCAATGCTGTAAAGCCGGTTAATGAAAAACAACCTGTGCATCAACAAGGGGTTTATTACGATCTTCCTTCCCAACGTGATCATCAAGCCGGGCTGGAAGGGTATTTGCATGCTTTTCTCCAAACCTGGAACCGTGAGCTAGAGCCAGACGGCGAATTTCGCTGGCGGATCATTCGGCTCAAAAAAATTTCGCCTTTGATCGCTGTTGTATTTTCGACGCAGCGAAAAGATGAAGCTCTTCCTGAAATTTCCACTTCTGAAGATGAAAAGGCTTGGTCGGAAGTATTGCACAAGCTTGAAAATGATCTTTTAGTTCCATACAACAGCCAACGAATATATATTGACGGTATGATACGTGCTGTGACGGATTCTGATATTATCATTATCAAGCGCGATGAGAAAAGATTGTGGACTCGCAGCATGGCGCGAGAAGATGCCGAAGCAACGTTACTCCAGGCGATGAACTTGCAGGAAGCCAAGTATGGGACTAATCGATGAAACGACTTCTGATCACATCAATAGGCCTATGGGCCAATCATGAAGCTCGGGTGTTGGAAATATTCGGCCTGGCATTAAAGATGCTAAAAAATGAGTATCTTCTTCCTGACCAAGAGGACGCTCTCAATCGAAAGCTCTTGTTTTGTGCACACCGCGCCAATCGGGTATTATCGGCAGATAATCGAGGCCTCAATTCACCCCCATTTTACGAAGCGCAAAATCAACCTGATGCGGATGACAAAACACGCGCCGAACGTGAAGACAAAAAACCGGATTTCCAATGGGGATTTTATGACCATCAAGAGATCAATCCTGAAAAAAGCGCTAAATATTACGTTTTAGAGTGCAAGCGTTTAGGCTCGCCACCTAGCCCTAATTGGATACTCAACAAGAATTACATATTAAATGGCGTATGTCGATTTACGAAACCGGAATGGGGATACGCCAAATCATCTCGTTCGGGAACGATGGTTGGCTATATTCAAAGCATGCAAACAGATGAGATCTTGCGAGAAGTAAACAATTTTGTGCAACAAGCTTCCCTCTCCACAATTGCTCTATTGGAAGATAATTTACAAGAGAATGGCGTAAGCAGGTTTGATCAACGTTTAAATCGTCCTGAAGTTCTTCCCACCCCGTTTGATCTGCGACATCTTTGGGTGGATTTACGACAACATTATTGGGGCACAACCAAAAAACACAAAAGCAAACGCAAGTAATTGTTGAATCATCAAAAAACAGTTGAGGTGAAGCGGTGAAACCGGCTTTCAAGTCGATACTCCGCTCGGCATCGTCGGCGTGGATTACGGCTTGGGCGAAGGCGACGCGCTGACGAATGGCAAGGTGCATGTGAGTTTGGTGAATAGCTTTTGAAACGAGAAATCACATCCCCGGATACTTCCCCAAAAAAATCAGCAGGAGATCCAGCGTGTCGGTAACGCCGTGCGCGATGATGGGAACCCACAAATTCCGGCCGCAGGCGAGATAGAGAAGACTCAAGAGCGATCCGTCGATGATATTTTCGATGATACCCGTGATGCCTTGATAAAGGTGGCCGAATCCAAATAGCGTGTTGATTAGCAACAAGCTCACCAGCCACGAATTTCGAGTGTTATTGCCGAGGCCGGCGACGCGGTTCATGAGATATCCGCGATACACAAGCTCTTCTCCGCACGCGGCGAGCGTCCAAGCGAGAACCAACCAGAGAAGCAAAAGTTTCAGGTTTCCGGCGAGAGGCTGAAAGTCAGAAAGATCGGGCGGTTTGCCGGTAAGCTGAATCAAAAGAGGTTGGCTGACAAACAATTCAAATAGCTCAATGCCGGCCCCGCTGAGAATGCCGGCTGCCAACGCGATGTTCCAGTTGTGCGGCCGCGCCATTCCGACGTCCTTCCATCCAATTCGACGCATGCGAAGTGAAATCCAGCCGAGCAGCAACAGAAAAGGCGTCTTGCTGAAGGGGATGAGATGATAATAGTCGGCAATGAAAAGCAGGAGCACGATGGCAAATTCACACAGCGCGAGATAGCTGCTCTCTCGCCAGCTTTTGTTATGAATCATTTTCCTTTCGTTGCGGTTCCCTTTTCGTTGCAAGCTTCTTTCCAGTTCGTTCGGTTTATGAAGCATCGAATCGCAAGCAGAAGTTGTGCTACCAGCTACTCCTTTTCGGGTAACGCTTCAAGCGGTTTTACTTGATCCGGCGGCGCTTCGGGAGATTTTCGTTGCTTAATCTCGGCGCGGCAGTTGGGGCAAAACGCCCACTCCGGTTTGATCGGGTACTGGCATTGCGGGCAATACGTGCTGGAAAGATCGAAGCCGCAATGCGGGCAAAACGCGCCGGCGCCGTTCAGTTGATTTTCGCATTTGGGGCAGTGCAGCGACTTCATCGTCGCCGGCCGCGTGATGAGGTAGATGGCGAGGCCGAAGACGAGCGAGATGAGCGAGATAAACGCCCAAACTCCCGGATTGCTCAAACCGCGTTGCTGGGCGTCGATATAAACCCAACTGGGCAGCAGAAACCAAAGGAACACGCCGGAAAGAACGGCCAACGTGGCAAATAATGGCGTAAACAGTTCATGGTAAATGTGCGAGTGTGTGGCGTAATTGCGACTGTAGTATAATTTACGATTGGCAAAATCATCAATTTTTAAAAACAAGCTTCCTACCACGGCCCCGGCGGCATTGGCGACTGGTGCCGACAAAACCAACGTGCGCGGCCTTGAATATTGCCAGTCTTCTTTTGGCTCCTTATAAAACCGCCACTCGATCGTTCCCTCATTTCTGCCAGGATAATATCCCTCTTGCTCGGGCAAGGCACGGTCTGAAAAATCAATGTTGTCATGCTTATCCACCAGCTTCATGAGAAAATCATTGCGATCTTTATAGTGCCCATCCCGATTGATTATATCGCTGTTTTTGTCAAAGCCGGCGTTTAGTTTTACAAATACCTGTGCGGGCACGCCGAAGATGAATTCACCGCGCTGATTCGACATCCACAGATATCTTTTTACCTGATCGATATTTTGATTATCGCGTAGAAACTCGGATTGCAGCTCGGCCACAACACGGCTCGTGCCAATTTCTCCGGTTTCGATGGCGGCAATTTTTCCGGCGATTTCCGCAAGATCGGCCTGGCTTTTTTCCGTCAGCTCGACAAGGTGCGCATTCAATTCGGCGACGTGCTCCTCATACAACTTTTGCTCGACCGGACCTTCGAATAACAGTAGCATGACGATGGAAATGATGAAAATGACCGCCGCCGGTATCGCCATTTTTCGAATCAGCTTTTTTTTGTTCATGGTTTTCTCCTAAATGTGCAACGCTTTTTTGTTCAAATCAAAATACAGAATGGGGGCCAATGACAACGTGATGAAGGTGCCGAGGCCGAGAAACGCCAGCGCCACCAAGCCAAAACTGCCAAGCGTTTGAACGATCCAATACTGCTCAAAAGCCTGCCAAAAAGGAAACGCGCTGATCCGGCTTTGCACGAAATAAATCAACAACAAAATGGATATCATGGCAAAAGCGATGTTGAAGATCGGGCGGGCGGAAATGGCTGGCTTGACGTAAAACGCCCGCGGTTGCTCTGGCGGTATATTGGCCAGTACGCGATCAAACGTGTCAGGCAAAGGCTTCTCATCCGGCCACTGATTCAACGCCAAATTCACCCGGCTCAAAACTTGCATATATTCCCGGCATTCCACACAAGAGGCGATATGCTGTCGCGCTCTTTGTTCTTCCAGCGGCGAGGCCTCGTGGTAAAACAGGCTCAACAGAGTGTCTTTATTCTCGTGATATTCGTGTGGCATCGGTTACATACTGGCTTGGGGTTAATAGGTAGTTGTCATTGCGAGCGATTTTCAGCGAAGCAATCTTTTTTAAACCAGCAGACTGCGTCCGGAGGATTGCTTCGGCAAAAAAACGCCTCGCAATGACATTGTTCTGTTATATTTTGACCATCAATTAGTATAACTCCGCCGGATCCAACAGTTCCTTCAGTTGTGCAATGGCGCGATGAAATCTGGCTTTTAGCGTTCCCTCGGGGGTTTGGGTCATTTCAGCTATTTCCGAGAATTTCAATTGCTGATAGTGCTTTAAAATGATGATCTCTCGCAGTAGCGGATTGAGCTTGTCCAATGCTTCTGTCACCACATTTTTTAAATCCGCATGTTCCATTTCGGCATCCGGCTCTTCCGCGCGGGGATTAGCCGGCTCATCTTGAGGTGATATTTCAGAGACTTCGAGATAGTGATAAGCATAGCGCTTTTTGGACATCTCGTTTCTGGTGATGTTCAACGCGATGGCATAAAGCCAACCTCTGAAATTGCCGCTTTCATAATTGAACGAATGCGCCGCAAACCAAACGCGGGTAAAAGTCTCTTGCAACAAGTCCTGCGCGATTTCCTTGCTCCCCGTATAGCGCACAATGAAATTGTAAATCCGCATTTCATAGCGGGAATACAGAATCCGAAAAGCACGGGTATTCTTCTTGAGAACCATACTCATAAGCTCTTGATCAGTGCTTTTTTCCATGCTGAAACCCGCTTGTTCTTTTTATTAGATACAGGGGCAATCACAAAAAGGTTGTATGCGCGGGATACATGACCATGCTTGGCTCTGAAGACGAAATTATTTAATTCTACTTAGACAGATTACCCTCAACACACTAAAAGACGCTAAAAAGGCTTTTCGCGTCTTTTAGCGTGTTTCGATGAAAACAAGCTTAAGATATTCAGATGGGATAACCAGGCGTGGCAATTTATTGGGGGTACCTTGGAACTGTACAGGCCGATGCTAAAATGAAGACTCAGACGACAGCGGTGATGAATAATATAAGATAACCCGCCTCACGCCACCTCCTTTTTATACCGCCAAAACACCCGGCTAATGCACGCGCCGGCGTAATGTGTGTAAAAACGCACCGGGCCAACCCACGGGATGACCGCGAAGCGATGGCCCTTGGCTTTGATATCTTGCAAGCAGCGCATGAGCAAAACCCCGCCGACACCCTTTCCTTGCAGCGCCGGGTCCGTGCCCATGGGGCCAAACCAGCCGGTGTTGAGATTGTTGCCGTCGTAAGCGGAAAAACCGACGACGCGATTTTGATGCGTCGCGACGTGCAACGTCACCGGATAATTCAGCAACGTGCGGTCGACTTCCGGAATCCACGCCTTCCAATGTTTTTCCAGTAGCTTCATCAAATCGTCGCGGTCGCCCATGATGGCGCGGCGAACCTCGATGCCCTTTGCGCGCAGTTGCTCTTCGGTCGCCAACGTATTGAAGTCCCGGCTGGACAGGTCGACTTCCATATTCACCGTTTCTGTGAAACGCTTGTAGCCGTGGTGCTCGAAAAAGATCACCGCCTCGGTGTAGCGCGGGTCGAGGCCGGGCTGCAAATAATTCGGATTGCTGTCGATGATACGAATGTGCGAAACGCCGGCGCTCCACAGGGCGGCTTCGATCTTTTGCAACAATTGCGTGCCGATCCCGCGCCGCT
>JBOHQZ010000016.1:0-20140 GCA_050732275.1 bacterium | reverse complement strand
CGTGCGGATTATTTCGGCCTCGAGCATCTCAACTCTACTTGCGTCGGCATGCCGCACCGCCTCGGCGACCAAACCACCATCGGCGAGGAAATGCAGGATTACGAAGGGCTGACTCGCGAAGATATCGATCTCGATTACGCGGCGCATGAGTTTTTTCATCTGTGGAACGTCAAGCGTATACGGCCGATTGAGCTTGGCCCGTTTGATTACACGCGTGAAGTTTATACGACAAGTTTGTGGTTGATGGAAGGTGTTACCGATTACTACGCCTATCTCACGCTGATTCGCTGCGGCTTGTGGTCGAAGCGCGAATGGCTGCAAAAATACAGCAACACCACCAGCCGTTATCGCCGCGCCACCGGCTGGAAATATCGCAGCGCGCGAGAGATGAGCTTGGACGTGTGGTTGTGGGCGTATGGGGAAGGCGACCAGGGCAATTTGCGCCAAACATATTTCTCTTATTATCCGCACGGCGATCTCGTCGGCTTGTGCATGGATTTGCGGATTCGACACGAAACGAAGAAAGCGAAAAGCCTCGACGATGTGATGCGGGCTTTGCTGCCACGCTTCGGGTATCCCAAGCCCGGTTTCACCGAAGAGCAATTTTGGCAAACGGTGGAAACCGTGACCGGATTGAAATGGGATGACTTTCGGCGTCGTTACATTAATGGCCGTGAGGCATTGCCGCTCGAAGAGTATTTATTTTATGCCGGTATCGTCGCGGAGACAACTTCGGATACCAGCGCTTCTCATCTCGGCCTCAGCGTTCGTGACGAGCAAGATCACGTTACCATTAGCAGCCTCACGCCAAATTCACCGGCGGTGCAAGCCGGACTCGATGCCGGCGACAAGCTTATCGCTGTGAATAATGAAGAAGTGACTTTTGAAAATTGGCAAGATTTGTTGCACAGATATAAGCCCGGCACGGCGATCACGTTGCTGATTTCCCGCCGTGGCCAGGTGAAGTCCATCACCGCCACGCTCGGTAAGCAGCCGGCGTTTGATTTTGTGCTCTCTACTAATAATGAAAAAGCTTCCGCTGAAGCGACACAATTACGAGAAAAATGGTGGACTTCGTCGGTAAATCAGAAATAGAAGTTACGAATCTAAAACAATACAGCCCCGTGGTGCTAACCTGGACCTGGCGGGGCTGTAGTTGTGGAAAGCAAAATTGCCGGAATCAGAGCTGGCAAACGAAGATCGCCACGTTACTTTGTCAGCAGCATGCGTCGGCTCTGCACCTGCCCATCGGCGGTCATGCGATAGATGTAAATCCCGGACGCCACCGGACGACTGAGGTTATCGCGTCCGTCCCACTGGGCCTGATATGAGCCAGGCGTAAGCGGCGCCGACAACAGGGTACGAATTTCGTTTCCGAGCAGGTTGTAGATCTTTAGCGTCACTTGTGATCGTGTCTTCAACATAAAGCGGATTGTTGTGCTCGGGCTTCCGCCGCCAAGGGCGAGGGATTTCGCCTCGCTTAAAAACGGATTCGGAAAGTTTTGCTGCAATGTGAAAGCAGTTGGCAGCGCCCCGCCGGCATCCGTCGAGCTCACCGTGGTGGTAGTTCCATTTTCTTTTATCTCAATCCGCTGCGCGACCACACTGTCGCCCGCGGACTTGCCCAGTTGCCCGGAGGCCGCAGTCACCGCAATAATTTCTACAAAAGTGCCGGCCCGCAAATCATCGGTCTTCAAAGCGACGTTGTTTCTGCCGACAATGAGTGTTTGCTCGTCGATGGCCACCTGCTGTCCGGCGAGAGACATCAAGCCATTGCTCAAAGCTTCGACGATCGCAGCGATCACTGCCGTCCTCTTTACCTTGATCTCACGCGCGACCAGCAAGCCGCCTACACCCACGATGGCATGCACTTCGACAGTCTGCGCGACACGCAGATCCTGCAGGTTGATAGTTGCACCGTTCTCCCCGCGAATCACTGTGGTCAAGGACACCAACACTGAGGCTCCGGATACGATGAGACCGGTTTGATTAGTGGCTTCGATCGCACCGTCTAACTCGGCTTCGATATCGGGAATATTGTTCACTTTGATTCGTAAAGCCAGGCGGCTCCCGTCAGCAAGCAGGCGATAACGAACCTCGATCGATTGCCCGACCTCGAGCTCGGTCAACGCTGTTATACCGCTAAGAATTGTTTGCAAGCCGGTGCGGAAGGCCAGGCCGCCAACTTCAAGAATATCGCCTCCAATCAGAGCAACCCCGCCTTTGATCTCGGCTTCGGCGTGAATGCGTTCTTTCACGCTGATTTCGCGAGCGAGGAAATTGCCATTGGCCAGCTTGCGTCCTTTGACTTTGACCACCATACCGAGCTTCAGCGAAGCGAGGTTGATCAGCAATCCATTGCGGTCGCGGATCTCGGTTTCGGCGTCCATCTTGAAAACCAGCTTGCCAACCATGAGGGCATCCGCCGTCAGCGATTCAAGTATTTCGGTGATTTCCAATTCATCCTGATCAAAGCGCGCCTTAATCTTGATCCGGAGCGCAACCTTTGCCGGATCCAAGCGAACGCGTAATTTGATCGTCAGGAACACGCCGACTTTGATGTCGTCAAAAGTAAGCTTGGCCCCGAGTTCCTCTTCAATGGTCGTGTTTGGCGTCACCAGAATCCGCATCCCACCGACGTGCAGTGAGTTTTCCGTGCGTGCAGTAACAAAGTCCTTGAGCTCGATCTCCGTCCGGAGATCATCTTCGACCTTCACACGAACAGCAACAAAGCTGCCATCGGCCTGGCGTACGCTTTTGATTTTCACTGAGAGGCCGCTATAAAGAGCGTTGCGTAATAGCGCTTGCTCCTCATCATCGACGACCAGAGTTGTCTGGTTGAATAGGAAGACGGTGCCGCCTACCTGGCAAGAATTCTTCGTCAACGCAGTGATCGTTCCACGAATTTCAACCTCGCCACCGTCATCCTTGTCTTCCCGTTTAATCTTGCGAGCTCGCAGAGATCCATTCGCCCGCACCTCGAATTCCACCTTGATTTTCAAGCCCGCGGGAAGATCTGCAAGACCGGCGAAGCCCTCGAAGCTGGTGCCGGCATCCACCTCGAGGCGCGCCCCGGCGATGATCAGATAGGCCGCTCCAATCTCTTTAACCACACCGTTCAGCTTGAGCTTGGCGTCTTCACCATCGTCGTCGCGGACGTTGATCTCGACAGCGAGCCGGACTTTATTTGCCAGTTGTCGAGCCCGAATCTTGATTCGCATGCCGGCCCGCAGATCGGTCAAGCCGAGCACCGAGCGATCTCGTGCTGCGATGCGCGTGTTCGCATCGATAGACAGCGTGACGCCGTTCACCACCACCGAGGTTTCAGTGCGCTGCTCAATCGTGCCGGTTATATCAAGCTCGCCGGCTTCGTCTCCTTCGCTAAAAATCTGGATGGCGCGCAATTTACCGGTCAGTTCCCGGCGCACGATCACTGCGATCTTCTGGCTGGCCTGCAAATCGGAAAGTTTTAGGCGGAGGCCTGCTGCTGAATAGACTGGCGTGGCAGCATCGACCTCGACGGTATTGCCGGCAATGACAATCGCGCTCGCAGAGGCCGATTGAATCTCACCGCGCCATTCAAAAATTTCCGGCAGATTGATCAAGCCTTGCACCAGAATGTCGGCATCGACGCGGAGCTGGTGGCCGTCGTCATCAGCTAAAACGCAGGTCCATAACCAGGATTGTGTCCGGCCATCGAGTTTTTGCAAAGGCAGCGCCGCTGTAAATGTGCCGTCGAGATGATTGTCGAACGTCCCTGATACCGCCTTGCCTTCCCCTCGCGGCGTTAGAGCGAACTCGCTCGCAACGATCGCGGTCACATCGAGATCTTTGGCAGCCACCCGCATGTAGAGCGTTTCATTGACTTTGTAAAAACGCTGGTTTGCCGAAAAGTTTTCATCATTCGAGAGAATGAACGACGTTTGGGCCGAGGCGCTGCCGGCAAGTATTATCGCCATCAGGGTCACGAGCAGAAACTTCCCAATCCGTCGATACAAGCTCCATAGTCGTTTTTGCATAAACAACCTCCTGTTTTTGATTTGAGGATCGTTAGTTCCTTAAATTTTGCACGTATAAAAGCCATACCCTGACCTGTCTAAGGCCTTGGCAGGGCAGGCCCTGGCCCGATTCCTTTTTTGCAATTTTAAAAGGAATACCGATTTTCCTTGTGAGATTTTAAAAGGAATCGGGATGGGTTTCCTTCAGTTGTTGAATTAAATGAGGTGGTCGTTTTAGCTTAACGATGCAAAAGCGGGGTAGTTTATTTGATCCTCTTATTGTTCATTCTTCGCAAAACCTGCACCATGATTGCCCTCGGGCCCAAAAGCGCTGTCACCCTCCGGTTACAGGTACTGTTTTTCATTCGGTTGTACATGAATTTTGATCAGCTACCGAGCCGCTTGGCCGGTCAAGCGTATCGCATCGTTTTCGTAATCGAGCCTGCGCTTACTAAGCTATTCCTAACCTGTATTACTGTGACTCACTCGGATACACTTGGACTCAACCTCTCTCTTGACAATCAGACATTTTTTTGATATTTTGATGAAGATATGTCATCCGAGTAGTTTCTGTTGAAGCAAGCAAAAACTTGTGGCGTTTGCCAATATTTCAGAAGCGATCACCGGATGAAACGTACATGACACTGGAACAATTTGATCATGTCTGTCGTGCTGTTGCGGCAGTAGCCGGCGTCAAAAAAATTTATGTTTTCGGCGCGAATGCCATTATCCCTTGGTTGGCTCGATTTGGTTATTCCATTCCGTTATCAGATCTTGAATCATCGCGTGATGTCGATGTTACAGTGGGTGATGCAAAGCTGGATTTGCTCATCGATGGCGCAATTGGCGAACTCTCTTCTTTTGATCAAACATTTTCAGTTTACGCGCACAGCGTGGATTTCGCCACATTCAAAGCGTCGGTGAATTGGCAGAAACGCGCCGGCAAGCGTATTGAACCCGTGAATGAAGTCGAGATCATCGTGCCGCACCCGCATGATTTGATCATCTCAAAACTTGCCGCTGGTCGCCCGAAAGATTTTGATTTTGCCGTCAGTGTGGCGCGGCTTTTTCCGATGACGGATAACGTGTTGAAAGATTTGATGGATGAATTTCGCATCGCTCATCCACACGCTGAAGCTGCTTTGCGCGCGAATGTTGAAATTTGGCAGAACAAAATATTGACGACGGAAAATACACAAGGTTAATGATAATGACACCGGCCGGTCACTCTGAGTGGTCGGCCGGTAAGAGGAAAATTATTGTGGAAATGCGGGAAATATTGTTGCCGACCATTTTCGTGACGTCACGAAAATGGTCGGCATTGGTTTATTGAATTGAACTAATGAGGAGGAACGCTATGGACAGAGAACTCATCCAATCTCTTGCCAAAGATTTCGAGTCCTACGTGATTGAAATCGACGGCGTTGAATGCTGGTTTGCGCGCGATCTCCAAACGCCTTTGGGTTATGATCGCTGGGAGAATTTTTATAATGTCGTTCAGAAGGCAAAGATCGCTTGCGAGAATGCTGGGAATATCGTTGATGACCATTTTCGTGACGTCACGAAAATGGTCGACATCGGCTCGCAGACAACACGTGAAATCGACGACATCATTCTGACGCGCTACGCGTGTTACCTCATTGCCCAAAACGGTGACCCCCGCAAAGACGAAATCGCTTTCGCGCAAACGTATTTCGCGCTGCAAACACGCAAGCAAGAACTCCTTGAAGAACGCCTCCGTTTGGCAGAACGGCTGCGTGCGAGAGAAAAACTTGTTACGAGTGAAACCGAGCTGTCCAAGCTCATTTACGAACGCGGGGTGGATGAAAGCGGATTTGGCCGGATACGCAGTAAGGGTGATGCCGCCATGTTTGGCGGCTACAATACTCGCCAAATGAAGTACCGTTTGAGCATTCCGCAAAATCGGCCTTTGGCCGATTTTCTCCCAACCGTTACGATTACGGCAAAGAACCTCGCGACGGAAATAACAAATTATAATGTCCAGCAACAAAACCTTCAGGGCGAACCCAGGATTACCAATGAACATGTCAAAAACAACGCAGCGATCCGCAAGACTTTGATTGAACGCGGCATCAAACCGGAAAACCTCCCTCACGAAGAAGACATCAAAAAGCTGGAAAGACGGCTTGATTCCGAAAACAAGAAGTCACTCAAACAAGTAAAAAAGCTCAAACGTCCAAAGAGGAAAAGCTGAGTTTCTAAAAGGTATCATGAATCTTGACGACCTCCTCCAACAACCCGAAAGCGCCACGATCGCCCACCGAGCCGAGTTTGATGCGGCGTGCGTAGAAACCGCCGCAGCGATGGCCACCGGTCGTGGCGGCGTTATTCTCGTCGGGATAACCCCCGAAGGCCAAATCACCGGCGTGGAAATTAACGAGGCCGGCCTCGAAAAGTGGACGACGCAAATCGCGCTGGCTACCGAGCCGGCAGTCGCAGCGGATGGTGAAATTCATCTCGCCGGCGAAAAGTGCGTGGTGGTGTTGACAATTCCGGAAATGCCGATCAAGCCGGTGGCGGCACAAGGGCGGTGCTACAAACGGCTCGGCCATCACAACCATCTGCTGACACCGGCGGAAGTTGCCGAACTGCACGCGCTCACCACGGGCCGCAGTTGGGATAATCTTCCGGTCGAGGCAGCCACTTTCGATGATCTCGATCTTGCGAAAATTGAGAAATATATCGAAACAGCCAATGCCCGGCATCGTCGCAAGATCGACAAGAACGAATCGCCATTTTCCATTCTCGACAAGCTGCGGCTCATTCGCAACGGCAAGATCACCAACGCGGCGATTTTGCTCTTTGGCAAAGAACCGCAGATCTTCTTTCCGCAGGCGAAAATCAAAGCTGGTCGTTTTAAAAGCGAGACGGTGATCGTTGACGACGCGGAAATCGGCGGCACGCTGACGGAGCAGATCGACGCCGCGTTTGCCTTCATCCAGCGCCATCTCGCGGTGCGCTTGGTGATCACCGGCCAGCCGCAGCGCGAAGAAGTTTGGGAATACCCGCTCGGCGCGCTGCGCGAAGGATTGATCAACGCCGTCACGCATCGCGATTACGCCACCGCCGCCACGACGCAAATCCGCATCTACGACGACAACTTGATGATCTGGAATCCTGGGAGTTTGCCGCTAAACTTGCGCCTCGATGATCTCAAACGCAAGCATCAGTCGGTTTTGCGCAACACATTGGTTGGTTCGATTTTCTACGATCTCGGCTACATCGAGCGCTGGGGCAGCGGCACCAACCGCATCGTGGAAGAATGCCGCAGCCTGCATTTGCCCGACCCGGAATGGCGCGAGAACCAGGGCCTGATGCTGACATTTCGCAAAGATGTTTTTACCGAAGATAATTTGCGCGAAATGGATTTGCCCGAACGCCTCATTCAAGCCGTTCTGCACGTGAAAAAAAATCGCCGCATCACCAACCAGCAATATCAGGAGCTTCTCGGCGTCAAGAAACGCACGGCCTCGGAAGATTTGCACGAGCTGGAAGAGAAAGGCATTTTGGAGCGCGTCGGCTCGACGGGGAAGGGGACGTATTACAAAATCAAAGGTAGGTGAGTTTCGCCAACAAAAATTGAAAGGGCCTGTTATGTCCAACATCAAATTCTTTGAGCAGGTCAATCGCAATTTTGACAAAGCCGCAGCTTTTACGAAATATCCGCAAGGGCTGCTCGAGCAAATCAAGATTTGCAACAGCGTTTATCACATCACATTTCCTTTAAAGAAAGACGACGGCTCCATCGAGACGATTCACGCCTGGCGCGCGGAGCACAGCCATCACAAGCTGCCGGTGAAGGGAGGTGTTCGCTATAGTCCAAACGCCGATGAAGACGAAGTGATGGCTTTGGCGGCGTTAATGACGTACAAATGCGCCATTGTCGACGTGCCGTTTGGCGGGGCCAAAGGCGCGATTAAAATTGAGAAACGCAATTATTCGGATGCCGAGCTCGAGCGGCTGACGAGGCGCTACACGTATGAATTGCTCAAGAAAAATTTCATCGGGCCGAGCGTCGACGTGCCGGCGCCGGATTACGGCACCGGACCGCGTGAGATGTCGTGGATCGTGGACACGTATGGCGCGATGACTTCAACGACACACGAATTGAACGCGCTCGGCTGCGTTACCGGCAAGCCGGTGACGCAAGGTGGCGTGCGCGGCAGAACCGAGGCGACCGGCCGCGGCGTTTATTTCGGCATTCGCGAGGCGTGCAATGATGTGGAAGATATGCGCAAGCTCGGTCTCGCGCCTGGCATCGATGGCAAGACGGCCATCGTGCAAGGACTCGGCAACGTCGGCTATTATGCGGCAAAATTTCTGCAAGAAGGCGGCGCGACGCTCGTGGGCTTGATCGAATACGAAGGCGCGATTTATAATCCCAAAGGGTTGGAGCTCGAAAAAGTCGTGCAGCATCGCAAGGAAACCAAATCGATTTTGAATTTCCCCGGTGCGATGAGCATTCCGAAAAATGCCGAAGCGCTCGAATTGGCGTGTGACATTCTCGTGCCGGCGGCGCTGGAAAATCAAATCACGGCTGAAAATGTACAGCGCGTCAAAGCCAAGATTTTGGCCGAGGGTGCGAACGGCCCAGTCACGGCCGATGCCAATGAGTTTTTATTGCAAAAGGGCGTGCTCATTATTCCCGACATGTATTTGAACGCCGGTGGCGTGACGGTTTCCTACTTCGAATGGCTGAAAAATCTCTCGCACGTGCGTTTTGGCCGCATGGGCAAGCGGTTTGAAGAGAGTATGAATAAGAAAATGCTGCAAGCTGTCGAAGAGTTGACCGGCAAGAATTTTCCCCAAAACATTTTCGATCAAATCGCCCACGGCGCGGATGAGGAGGATTTGGTGAACTCCGGTCTGGAAGAAACGATGATCTCCGCGTACAATCAAATGAACGAGATTCGCAAGCAGCATGGCGGCAAGGTCGATTTGCGCACCGCCGCGTTTATCAGCGCCATCGACAAGGTGGCGCGGGTGTATATGGAATTGGGCATTTTTCCGTAAGCGCTTCCAATTCACAATGAAAATGACCGACCGGTCACTTCGAGTGACCGGTCATTTTTTCAACTTTCGAGATTCACTCCACCACCCAATTTGCCCGCTGGGGTGCCGGTCTCAATATTCGTCTTTGAATTTTATAGAAAAATTGTTTATTTTAGTAGCATGAATGATATGGCTGGCCAATCTCCAAAACCACTTCCGGCTGACGTCGCATTTGAGAACAACCGTTTGCTGATCGCGTGGGACGACGGCCACAAAAGCGTTTACGATCCGTTCCAATTGCGCCTGTCGTGCTCGTGCGCGCAGTGCGTCGACGAGATCACCGGCGCGCGGGTGATTCGTCCCGAACAAATTCCGGCGGACATCAAGCCGCGCGAAATGCGGCCCGTCGGTCGATACGGCGTTTCGTTTGAATGGTCGGATGGCCACGGCACCGGCATTTATACGTTCGAGCGGTTGCGCGAGCTGTGCCAGTGCGAGGTTTGCAGCCCAGCCAGCTTGCCTGGCGCTTACAGCGGTTAAAAAATAGCAAATCATGTCGCATTCGTTTTCAGAAAAAATTTTGCAATTCATTCACACCGTCCTCATCGTAGAATATGATGACGAGGCGTTCGACACTTTGGCTTTGCAATTATTTCAATATCAATTTGAAAAGAACGCCATCTATCGCAGCCTATGCCAGCAGCAAGGCATCGCGCCGGATCGCGTGGCGAGCTGGCGCGAAATTCCGGCCGTCACCACCAGCGCTTTCAAAGCCGTAGCGTTAACGTGCTTTCCGCCGCAAGAAGCTGTGGTGGTATTCCACACCAGCGGCACCACGCAAAAGTGCGCCGGCAAGCATTATTTTTGCACATTGGATTTTTATCGCGCCGCCATGCTGCGCAGCTTCGCGGCGTATTGCATTGGGGATTTCGGATTGCGGATTGCGGACAAGCGCCATTCCGCGATCCGCAACCCACAATCCGCAATCCGGATGCTTTTTCTCGGCCCGACCGCCGAGCATTTCCCCCATTCCTCGCTCGGCTACATGTTCTCGGAAATTCGTGATGAATTTGGCGATGAAGAGAGTGCAGTATTTTTCAATCCGCAAGGTGTTGATGTAATTGGCTTGCAAGCGGCGCTCGATAAAGCGTCACATGAGCACGCGCCGGTTTTCATTCTCGGCACCGCGCTCGCGCTTTTGGAAGTCATGGAGAAATTTGCGCAACAAGGCCGAAAATTCCAATTGCCAGCCGGCAGCCGCATTCTCGACACCGGCGGCTACAAAGGCCGCCGCCGCGAAGTGCCGCGCGATGAATTTCAGCGGCAACTCGTCACAACCTTCGGCGTGCCAAAAGAATATCTACTCAACGAATACGGCATGACCGAGCTGTCGTCGCAATTCTACGCCAGTTCATTTCCCGGCACTGCCATGCGTGACAAACAGCTTTCAGCCTTCCGCCCTTCGCACTTCCCGCCGCCCTGGGTCCGCGTCGCCGCCGCCGATCCGAAAACGCTCGAAATTTTGCCGGAAGGCGAAATCGGATTGTTGCGCATTTTCGATCTAGCCAACGTCGATTCGGTGATGGCAATTCAAACCGAAGATTTGGGCCACGCGTGGCAGGATCGCCTCGAGCTGCTCGGCCGCGCCACCGGCGCCGAGCTGCGCGGGTGCTCGTTGCTCACCGAAGCCATTGTCAAAAATTCATGATGCTGCGAGATTTTTTTGTTCCACCAGGATTCGATGAGCCGCCGTCGCAAAGGCGCCAGCATGAAAGCTTGGCGCCAAGCGGGTTGAGTTATGAAGCGGCGACACTCGCGCCATCCTGGCTCGCCGAGTTTGCGGAGCGCTTTCGCCGCCCGGCGGTCGGATTCAAGCAAGGCAGCAAAGCCTGGCAGCAACGCGCCATCAAAGCTTGGTGTCAAGTGGCGGATGACTGGCAAACGCGAAAATTCCTCGACGCCAAACCATTTTTCGCCGCGTTGTCGGCGGCCACTGGTCTCAGCCAAAAAATGTTGCAAGAAGCGGTGAGCAAGCATTTTTATTTTTTTGATGAAGCGTTAATAAAGGAATGGCTGAAAATCGTTAGACGCGAGCGTGAAGCGCAGCCGGAGTGTCGCCGCCATCACCCCGCCCTGGCTTTTTTAGTGGCGGCTGGCAACCTCCCCGGCGTGGCGATTCTGCCGGTGGTGCACCTGTCGTTGCTCGGCATTCCCACGCTGGTCAAAAGCGCCTCCGCCGAGCCTTTTTTGCTGCCGGCGATTTTAACGACGCTGGCGAATTATGATCCCGAAGTGGCCGCGCGCCTTGCCGTGTTTAATTGGCCGCGTTCCGCCTCCGAGCTTACGCAAGCCGTTACGCAGCACCATCCAGCTTTGGCGGCATTCGGTGATGACGGCACGATGCGGCAGTTCGCCCAATACCAGCAAAGATTCGCCGATTTTGGCGACCGTTTTAGTTTGGCAATAATCGAGCCGGATGGCATAAAATCTACGGCGAGCGCGGTGGCTTATGATGTTTGCATGTTCGAGCAAATGGGTTGTCTTTCGCCCCAGGCGATTTTCTTGCTCACCAATGATTGGAACCGAGTCGAGGCGTTTTGCCGGCATCTGGCTGGCGCGCTGGGAAAAATGAGCGAGAAAATTCCGGTCAATAAGCGTACGCCGGCGCAACATGCTGCTGTTCAACAGTGGCGTGGCGCATTGGCGGCGCGCGACGCTGCCAGCGAAAAAGTCATTTTATTAACGAGCGCCGGCACCGATTGGACGGTTGCCGCTGCCGAGCATTTTGATTTGGATGAACGTGTGGCTTATCGGTTTGCGCGGGTTTGGCCGGTTCCGTCTCTTGCCGAAGCCATGCCGATTCTGCAACAGTATCGGTCGCGGCTACAAGCGCTGGCTTTAGGCTCGTCATTGCAGGAACGGCAAAAACTTTTGCACGACTTTCCGGATTTGGAAAATGCTTTTTCTCACACGCTGAAAACGATTGCCGGTTATATGCAAGTCCCGGCGTTTGATTGGTTGGACCTTCATCCGGAATGGCGACGTTTGACGCGCGGTCTGCGTCGTGAGGCCGAGGTTGAAATAAAATCGGTTTGAAAACGTGTCATTGAATTTAACTGAAAACTTTTTCCGCTATCTCTGCCAAACCTCGCCCGCCCCGCTCGGTTTAGAAATCGAACGCGCCGAAGGAATTTATCTTTTTTCTCACGACGGCAGGCGCTATATTGATTTTATTTCCGGCATCGGCGTCGCCAATATCGGGCATCAGCATCCGCAAGTGCTCGCGGCCATTCGCCGCCAGCTCGAGCGCCATTTGCACGTGATGGTTTACGGCGAGTACGTGCAGGAGTCGCAAGTCGAATATGCGCGCCGTCTCGCCGAACTGGCGCCGGTAAAAGATGGCGTCGTCTTTTTCTGCAACAGCGGCACGGAGGCCATCGAAGGCGCGCTCAAAACCGCGCGCAAATTCACCGGCCGCAAAAAATATATAGCCTTCGATGGCGGCTATCATGGCGATACGTATGGTTCACTCTCGGCGATGTCGAGTGAGATTTATCGCGCCCCGTTTTTGCCGCTGCTGCCGGAGTTTGAATTTTTGCCTTTTGATGATCTCGGCGCGCTGCCACGCATTGACGAGGGTGTTGCTGCCGTGCTCATCGAGCCGGTGCAAGGCGAAGGCGGCGTGCGCATTCCTTCGTCGGAGTTTTTGCCGGCGTTGCGAAAGCACTGTGATGAAGTTGGTGCGTTATTGATTTTTGATGAAGTGATGACCGGCTTTGGCCGCACCGGAAAACTCTTCGCGAGCGAGCATTGGCAGATGAAGCAAGTAGCAAGCGGCAAGTCGCAAGTCGTGGATGATAAACTTGCAAACTTGCAAACTTGCAACTCGCCTAACGGCTGCGTCCAGCCGGATATTTTGTGTTTAGCCAAAGCCCTCGGCGGCGGCTTGCCGCTCGGCGCGTTCATTGGCCGGCGCGAGATTATGCAAACGCTTTCGGAAAATCCGCCACTGGCGCATGTGACAACGTTCGGCGGGCACCCATTGAGCTGCGCCGCCGGCCTTGCCGCGTTCGAAGTTTTGCTGCAAGAAAATCTCATCGCGCGCAGCGCCCAGCTTGGTGAATTCTTTTTGCACGAGCTTGACGCGCTGGCCCAAAAAACACCGATCATTCGCGAAGTGCGCGGCCGCGGCTGCTTCTTCGCCATCGAATTTCAAACACCCGCAGCGACGCAAAGCTTCGTTCAGCGCTGCCATGAGCACGGCCTCATCATCGGCTGGACATTGCACCACAGCACCATCGTTCGCGCCGCACCGCCGTTGTGCATGACGGATCAGCAAGCACGCGAAGCATTGCAAATTGTTAAAAGCGCAATGAGTCAAATCTGAATTTGGAACAAGCTTATCCGGACGATTCGGAAAATCCGGATACCATATAAAAAATTGGAGAAATCCCCATGTCAACCTTTGCCATTCTCGTCCGCCGCATCGAAATTTTCCCGCATCCCAATGCCGATCTCATCGAATTGGCGAAAGTGGATGACTATCGCTGCGTCGTAAAAAAAGGTGAGTTTAAAACCGGTGATCTCGTCGCATATATTCCTGAAGCATCTATCGTACCGGCGCCGCTGCTGGCCGAAATGGGGTTGGCCGGCAAATTGGCGGGGCCGGAGAAGAACCGCGTCAAAGCCGTGAAGCTGCGCGGAGAAGTGTCACAAGGCTTGGTTTATCCCGCCAAACCGCATTGGAAAGAAGGCGACGATGTAACCGCCGAGCTTGGCCTTGTCAAATGGATTCCGCCGATTCCGGTACACCTCGCAGGTGAGTTGGCGCCCGCACCCGAGGGCTGGCATGGCTACACGGATATCGAAAATATCAAGCGCTATCCCAATATGCTCAAACTCGGTGAAGAAGTCATCGCAACGGAAAAAGTTCATGGCACATGTACGCTACTCGGACTGCTCGGTGGTGCTCGTGCGATTTCATCAAAAGGCTATGGCGCCGGCGGCAAAGTGATCAAAGAAGACGAGAAGAATCTCTACTGGCGCATGGCCCGCAAATATAATTTGTTTGAAAAGATTGAAGGGCTCGGCAACGTGATGCTCTTCGGAGAAACCTTCGGCACCGGCGTGCAAGATTTAGGCTATGGCATGCAAAAGGGCGAGCCGAGTTATTTTGCGTTCGATATGTCGATCGCTGGCCGCTATCTCGATTACGATGATTTTGTGAAAATCTGCACGGAGCGCGGCATTCCGATGGCGCACGTGTTGTATCGCGGGCCTTTCGGGCCGGAGTGTTTGGCGCATACGAAAGGCAAAGAAACGATCAGCGGCAAGGAAGTTCACATGCGCGAAGGCATCGTGATTCGGCCGATCAAAGAGCGCTACGAGCACGACATCGGTCGGGTGATTTTGAAAAGCGTCAACGAAGAATATCTTTTGCGCGGCGGAGAAGCGACGGAATTCGAGTAACCCCTACGGGCGCAGCCAGTCGGCTCGACTGGGCGTTGATGGCTGCAATAGAAAATTGAAAATTTTCAATTTTAAATAGCTCTCAAATATCGAAAATTTCGGAGAGCGGAATTTTCAAATCCGGAAACAGCGGCGAGGTGAGTATGTCAGATTTTCCCAGACGGACGACGGGAACGAGTTTTCCTTTTTGCAAGCAGAGGATTTCAACTGTGGCGGTTTTTTCTTTCACCAGCCAATATTCCTGCACGCCGAATTTGGCGTACATCTTGGCTTTTATCGTGCGGTCGCGTTTTTCTGTGCCTGGCGAGAGCACCTCGATCACCAAGTCCGGCGCGCCTTTGATTTTTGTGGGCTTGATAATTTTTAAATTATCGTTGCTGATGAAAATAACATCCGGTTGCGCCAGATTAGTCTCGGAGAAAAAAACTTCTAACGGGCCCATTAAAACTTTGCCGATATCGTAGCGTTTGAGATAATTGGTCAGAACCATCAAGAGATTGCCGACTACTAATTGATGAGCGCTTGGCGGAACGCCAGACGCATATAGCTCGCCGTCGATGAGTTCGTAGCGTTTGCCGTCGTCGGGTGTTTGGCGATAGTCCTCGTAGTTAAAGATGATTTTTTTCAAAGTCGGAACAATAGCGCTCGTCATGGCAACACTTTGGCCTTCTGGTAGTAATGTGTTTTTTTAATTGCAAACAGTGATTACAAACTAAAAATCTCGTCAAGCGGAATTTCCAGCCCCGGAAACAATGGCGAAGTGAGCGTGTCTGATTTTCCCAAACGAGCGACGAAAACGAGATCTCCTTTCTGCAAGCGAAAAATTTCTACGGTGGCCGTTTTTTCTTTTGCCAGCCAATATTCTTGTACACCGAATTTGGCGTACATTTTGAGCTTCACAGTGCGATCACGTTTTTCAGTGCTTGGCGAAAGAACTTCGATCACCAAATCCGGCGCGCCTGTGATTTGCGTTGGTTTGAGCAGTTCTCGATTTGCCTTACTGACGAAAACAAGATCCGGTTGCGCCAGATTCTTATTCGAGAAAAACACTTCCACCGGCGCCATGAATACTTTGCCGATGGGGTTGGCTTTCAGGTATAAAGATAAGGCGAGAAAAAAATTACCGGCGATAGTTTGATGGTTGAGAGTCGGCGTAGTGGACATATACAGTTCCCCGTCAATAAGTTCATAACGTTTTCCGTCATCCGGAAGCTCAAGATAGTCCTCGTAAGTGAATTGAATTTTCGGCGTGGAGGGGATAATTGCGATTGCCATATAAGACCTCAAATTGATTGGTAAGCTCCTCAAAAACTAATCATAAATAACGAAAATGTCAAGACGATTTTTGTTCCTATGCGCATCACCGAAATCTTCTATTCCATTCAGGGCGAATCCAGCTTCATCGGCAGGCCCTGTGTTTTCATTCGCACCACCGGCTGCAACCTGCGCTGTGTTTGGTGCGACACGGCTTACTCGTTTTACGGCGGCGAGGAGATCAGCCTCGACGACATTATGAAGAAAGCCGAGAGCTACGGCTGCAAGCTCGTCGAGATCACCGGCGGCGAGCCCATGCTGCAAAAGGAAATTTACGAGTTGTGTGATCGGCTGCTCGCTTCCAATTATACTGTACTCATGGAAACCGGCGGCAGTCTCGATCTCTCCAAGCTCGATCCGCGCGTCATCAAGATCGTCGATCTCAAATGCCCTGGCAGCGGCGAAGTCGAGCGCAACTATTGGCCGAATCTTGAAATCCTGCAGCCGCACGATCAAATCAAATTCGTCATCAAAGATCGCCGCGATTATGAATGGGCGTTGGAAGTGATTCGCCGGCATCGCCTCGAGGAGCGATTTCATCTGCTCTTCTCACCGGTATTTGGCGAAATGGAATTTCGGCCGTTGGCGGAGTGGATGCTGGCGGATCGCGTGAAGGCGCAATTCCAGGTGCAGCTGCACAAATTTATTTGGTCGCCGGAGATGCGCGGCGTTTGACTTTTAAAAATCTCTAACTTTAATCGACAACGGATAGATTAAGACCAACGAATGAAAAGCCGTCAACCGTTTTTATCCGTTGGTCGTTTTTTCATCCGTTGGCAATCAATTAAATAGTTAGTTTGCATGGCAAACCGTCCGGTCTTTTTTATCGCCATCGCGTTCTGTCTCGGCATCTGCTTGGAGCGCATGTTCCACCTGCCAGCGAGGTTTTGTGCAATCGGCTTCAGCCTCTTTAGTGCCGGAGCGCTCGTTCTGTTTTGGCGATGGAAAAACGCCGCGGCGATGGCGCCTCGCGCTCACGCCGTCGATGCGCTGCTGCTCGCCGCCTGTTTGTCTGCCGGCGCGCTGCGCACTGATTTTGCACAAACTATACCGGCAAATGACGTCAGCGCTTTCGCCGAGGCTTCGCGTGAAATTTTGCTCTTTGGCAAAATCAGTGATGCGATTGAGCATCGTGGTTCGCGCTACCGGTTTCCATTCCAAGCGCAACAAGTGAAAACCGAAACGGGCTGGGCCGCAACTCGCGGAACCGTACTCGTTTCGACCGGCAGCCTCGACGATGTCGAAATCGGTGAAACGCTTTTGTTGCGCGGCTTTCTGCGGCTTGCCGATGCGAGCCGCAATCCTGGCGCGTTCGATTATCGCGCTTATCTGCAGGCGCAAGATATCTCGGCGCTTTTTCGCTGCAAAGAGTGGACGCCGCTCTGGCGGGAGAAACCCAAAGAATGGCTGGCTTGGCGACAGGCCATCGCTCGCTCCAAAGCCTGGATTGAGACCCGGCTCGCCGGTTTTTCACACGGCCAAAATTTGGCGTTGCTGCGCGGCCTGCTCATCGGCGAGCGCGACGAAATCTCGAAAGAAATCAGCGAAGCTTTTGCCCGCACCGGCCTGGTTCACATTCTCGCGGTTTCAGGATCGAATGTCGGTTTCATTGCGATGATCATCGTCGCTGCGCTCTATTTATGGCAAGTGCCGAGGCGATGGCATCCGAGTTTTTTGTTGGTGGGCATAAGCTTTTACATGTTTTTGACCGGCGCGCAACCGCCGGTTGTTCGCGCGACGATTATGGCAGCGGTGATCATCATCGGCGAGTACCTCGAGCGCGACGCCGATATTTATAACAGCCTCGGCGTTGCGGCCATGGTGATTTTATTGTGGCAGCCCTTACAGCTTTTTCAGCTCGGCTTTCAGCTCACTTTCGTTGCGGTTCTCGGCATTGCCTATCTTTACCGTCCGTTGGCTCTGCTTTTCAGGCGGATGCTGCCGCTGCGTTGGCAGTTCGTGCGTTTGACGCTTTCATTATTGGCCGTCTCGTTTGCTGCGCAATTGGCGACGCTGCCGTTTTCGCTCAACGCCTTTGGCCGTTTGCCGCTCACCGCGATCCTGGGAAATTTGCTCGTGATTCCCGCGGCTTTTATTATTGTGACAACCGCCACGGCAGCATGCGCAGTGTCATTTATTGCTCCCCTGTCGCAAGCGATCGGCTTCGTCGCCGATTTCACCACCGGTGCCATGATCGCATTCACGAAATGGCTCGCCGACGTTCCACTGGCTTATGTGGAAGGAATTTATATTTCACCGTGGCTCCTGCTCTTTTATATTATTTTGATCTTCACGTTCGTGGAATGGCGGCGCTCCCGCCTCGCGAGGCTGTGGTTGGTTGGCGCCGGACTTTTGGTTCTGAATATTTTTGTCTGGCAACAGGCTTGGTTCGCTGGCGCGAAATTGCGTTTGACTTTTTTCGACGTCGGGCAAGGTGATGCGGCACTGTTGGAATTTCCTCAAGGAAATTTGCTCGTCGATACCGGCCCGTACGACGAGGAATATGACGCGGCCTCGTGGGTGCTCATCCCATTTTTCCGGCGCAGCGGTATTCGCGAGCTGAATGCGGTGATCATCTCGCACCCGCACGCGGATCATCTCGGCGGCTTGCCGGCATTGTTGCGCGAGATTAAGATCAAAAAAGTTTTTGTCTGCGGCGTCGAAACCGATGCGCGGCTTGAACAACAATGCGAGAAGCTTGCCGATAGCTTGCGCGTGCCGTTGTCGGCCCTGCGCGCCGGTGATCGCCTGGCGGATTTTGCTCCGGCGCAAGTGTGGGCTTTGCACCCGCGCCGCGAGGAAGCCGAATTTCACCGCCTCAATGACGCTTCCGTCGTCGTCAAAGTTGTTTTCGGCCAGCACGCTTTTCTTTTCCCTGGCGACGCCGAGCTTGAAAGTGAAAGCCATTTGCTCCAAACCGCGCGTGTGCTGGATAGCGATATTCTGAAAATCGGTCACCACGGTAGCATTACCTCGAGCCTGCCACAGTTTCTCAATGCCGTGAGTCCGAAGTGGGCGGTAGCTTCGGTTGGTCGATGGAATCGCTTCGGTCATCCCGATCCGGAAGTGATCGCACGATATGATTCGTTGGCAATTCCATTTTTGCGCACGGATCAGAACGGCGCGGTGATTTTTGAAAGCGACGGCAGAACGCTGAAACGAATTCGCTAAAGTCAAGAACTTGCTTCCTTCGGTCAGTCCGAGATTTTAAAAAATTTCCCTAAAGGTGTCTTAATCTCTTTGTATTTGACTGGTTGACTTGAAAGGAACTAACAATCACAGTATGAAAATCCTCCTCTTCGACATCGACGGCACGCTGATTCACTCCGGCGGCTCCGGCAAACATGCCATGGAAGTGGCATTTGAAGAAATCTATGGAATCCCGGACGGACTCGAAAATATTTTACTGGCCGGACAAACCGACCCTAAAATTCTTCTGGATGCTTTTGCCAAACATGATCTGACGTGGAACGACGAACAAGTCGAGCGTTTTAAAAAGCGCTATTTCATTCACCTCGCCGAAGACATGCAAAGGCCGCGACCGAAGCGGCGCATCATGCCCGGCTTACCGCAGTTATTGGAAGAATTGCGCCGAATGCCGGCAATCCACCTCGGCTTGCTCACCGGCAATTGGATTCGCGGCGCCGAAATTAAGCTTGCGCATTTCAGCCTGTGGCAGTATTTTGAATTTGGCGCGTTTGGCGATGACGAAACCGACCGCAACAAGCTGGTGCCGCATGCGCTGCGCCGCGCCAAACAAAAATTCAACATTCAGCCCAAGCACGACGCGGTGTATGTGATCGGCGACACGCCGCGCGATATCCATTGCGCCCGGCCGCACGGCGCGGTCGCTATTGCCGTTGCGACGGGGGAGTATTCCATCGAAAAATTGCACGCCGAAAAACCGGATTTTCTGTTTGAAGATCTGAGCGAGGTGGAAAAGGTTGTGAAAATTTTTCGATGATCACAAAAATAAGAATACGCCGTCATCGCATCATTTGGACGTTGCTAATGATATTTTGCAGTCTCGGTCAACAGCATTGTGGCCAAGCAACTAATAACAATCCATCCGACTGGCTGGCGGTTGCCAAAAAACTTGCCGAGGACAAAATGAATCCCTCTTCAGAATATATCGCCCGTAAGCTCGAAGCGGGCCATCATCCTAATCGTTTGATCAGCGAGAAAAGTCCGTATCTTTTGCAGCACGCTTTCAATCCGGTTGATTGGCATCCGTGGGGTGAAGAAGCGTTTGCAAAAGCGCGGCAGGAGAATAAACCGATTTTTCTTTCCATCGGTTATTCGACTTGTCACTGGTGCCATGTGATGGAGCGCGAATCGTTCGAGAA
>JBOHQZ010000015.1:0-20779 GCA_050732275.1 bacterium | reverse complement strand
AACCAAAACTTAGAGAGATGATGTAGAATACAAATGAAAAAGTTTATCGACCTCATTGCCGATATATTTAGCAGGTTATCCATGAAGCGACAACACCAGCTAAATAAGGCACCAGCAACAATCTCTGAGAATCAAAAAATCTCGAATGAGCATTTTAAACAGCGTTTGGAGCAATTAGAAAAATCCATAATACGAGATTATGGTTTGGAGAATCTAGAGCCTCTGAGAGCCAAACAGCTTATTGCTATAGGAAGAGCGGCGCAACATTGTTATGAGACTTTGAAACAAACCGGCGGAGAGAATGGTTTTGAACTTTACTCAATTCTTAAAAATGAAACAGGGGAAGAATGGTTTAATAAACTTCCTAAGTTATTAGAAGATTTCAAGAGCAACATGATAGAAGCGACTGCGAGAATAGCAACCCTCGACGAAAAATTAAGGGCAATAGAAAGAGAGAAATCTGCAATTACAAAGGAGTACGAGCAAAAGCAACAAGAAATAGGACGACGAAAAACCGAAATAGAAGAGAAAAAAAAGGAACTACTTAGCCTACAAAAGGAAAGAGATGATCTTAAAAGAAAAGTATCCGATCTACAAGATGAATCAATTTTAACGACTAAAAGATTAAGAGAGAAACAACAGGCGCTTGCTAACCTACAAAACGAAAGGGATAATCTTCGGAGAAAAGCAGAAACTCTTCAAGCTGAATTAACTTTAAAAGAAGAGGAGTTGGAACAGAAGAGGCGAGAAATAATTCGCATACAAAAGGAAACCGCTGATCTTCGAAGAAAGATCCACGAGTTGGAGTGGATAGCACGGCAGCTAGCTGTCTACTTACGACAAGGACAACGAAACTATCTTGATGAAAGGAATGATCCCGAGACTGCAGCGATTCTTGCTTTTCTCATTCATCATTCATTGTCCCAATTATGTGGAGCAATAGTTAAAGAAAAAGAAGATGAAGTATTGAAGAATGCGATGTTTGTTAATCTATATTCGATTGCGCGAAAGTTAGAAAAAACCAGAGGATTTCAGGGTGCTTTGGAAGAATTGGAGAAGAAGGTTTCCCTGATTGCCTCATTAGGAGAAACTTTGGTCCGTTCTGAAGAACGTCATTTTGACGATAAATTGTTTCAGATATTTCTACAATATATGCGTGATTATGCACGTTTAAATTTCGCCCCTTTTTATTTTGATACTGATAGCAACGGGAAGGTTCATTTTGCTAATTAAAAAGTGCTCAATATCTCGCATTTTACTGTAGGTGGCGTGAGCATTTACGCTGCCTTAGGTGTCGGGATGAGCACTAGCGTGAGCCGCCACACAATTGCTAAGCCTCCTTACTTTATTACTTGAATATGCGCATGGCTAAAACCTTGCTAAAATCTCTCTTTACACCACCACCATCTGCTCCATCCTCTCCTGCATCGCAAACTGCAATTGATAAAGCCGGTAATAAATCCCACCCAAAGCCAGTAACTCCGTATGCGTACCCATCTCGCGGATTTGGCCTTTGTGCAGCACGATGATGCGATCGACGTGTTGGATGGTCGAGAGCCGGTGCGCGATGATGATGGAAGTCCGGTCTTGCATGAGCCGTGCCAGCGCTTCCTGAATCAGCAGCTCGGTTTCAGTATCGACACTCGAAGTGGCCTCATCAAGAATGAGAATGGCGGGATCATAAGCCAACGCGCGCGCAAAGGCGAGAAGCTGTTTTTGTCCCACCGAAAGCGAGTTGCCGCGCTCGATCACCGGCTCTTGAAATTTTCCCGGCAGACGCTCGATGAAGCGCAGCGCGTTCACATCCGTTGCGGCCTGGCGAATCCGCGCCGGTGAAATATCTTTATTGCCCAAACTGATATTTTCTTCAATTGTCCCGGCAAATAAAAATACGTCCTGCAAAACCAAGGCAATCTGACGGCGCAGATCTTCCAACAGCAACTTTTGAATATCGTGGCCATCCAGCAAAATTTGTCCTTGTTGCGGCGTGTAGAAGTTGCACAACAAGCTGATGATCGTGGTTTTACCCGAGCCGGTGGCGCCGACGATGGCAACTTTTTCCCCGGCCTCCACTTTAAATGAGACGTTCTTCAACACCATCCCGTCATCACGATAACCGAAGGTAACGTTGCGAAACTCGATTTCGCCGCGGGCGCGGCGTAAAGGCCCGTTATCAGTTACCAGTGGCCAGTGATCAGTAGCTGCCGGCCTATGGCGACTTGCCGCTTGCACACTTGCATGCTTGCCATCTCCCTCGTTAGAAGCATTGGCAGTTGCACTTGCAGAAGCAGTAGATTCCCAGGCGCTACTGCGAGTGCCACTGCTACTGCTGCTGCCACTGGCTTCTACCGGTTCGTCCAGTAACTTAAAAATCCGCTCCGAGCTGGCCATGGCGGTTTGCAGGATGCCGTACTTTTCGGCCAGATCGCTGATCGGCCGCCAGAAACGATCCATATATAAAATGAAAGCAACCAGAGAGCCGAACGACAGAGCCTGCGCGATGACCTGGCCGCCGCCGTACCAGATAATCAACGCCACCGAGAGCGCAAAAATCCATTCAACCACAGGATAAAAGACGGCGTGGTAGAAAATCGTTTTGCGATAAGCCTCCAGATGGTCGAGATTTTTTTCATCAAACTGCCGGAAGTTTTTGGCCTCGCGGTTGAAAAGCTGCACCACCGCCATGCCGGTGATGTTTTCCTGCAAGAAGGCATTGATCTTCGCAAGGCGCACCCGAATCTGCCGCTCGGCGTCACGAACTTTGATTTTGAAAATTTGGGTGGCAATAAACAACAACGGCACGACGCCGAGCGTGACCAGCGTCAGTTTCCAGTTCATCGTGAACAGCACGATGATGATGCCGGTGAGCGTAAAAATATCGCCAAAGACGGCGACCAAGCCGGAGGAGAACATCTCATTCAACGCCTGCACGTCGGAGGTGACGCGCGTCATCAGGCGGCCGACTTGATTGCGATCAAAAAAACGCAGCGGCAAATACTGCAAATGTGAAAAAATTTCCATGCGCAAATCGTACATCGTCCGCTGGCCGATCCACTCCATCATGTACATGCGGGCATAATTAAACACGAACTCCAGCAGCAACACGCCGAGATAGAGCAGCGCGATTCTGGCCAAGCCGGCGTAGTCCCCGTGGGCGATGTGCTCGTCGATGCCGATTTTAGTCAAATAGGGGCCGGCAATGCCGAGCAAACTGGCCACGAGCAAAAGCGCCACGGCCAGCGCCATGCGTTGATAATACGGCCGCACGTATCGCAACAGCCGCCGCATCAACGCGGCGTCATAAGTCTTGGTCAATTTTTCTTCGTCGTGAATATTCAAGTGTCACTCCGGTAAAAAGCAGCAGCCGCCAGTGGCAGTAGCAGTCCACTGGCCCTGCCACTGCAAGTGCTACTGCCCCTGCTTCTGCTACTCAAGGGTGGCAAACTCTTCTTCGAGCTGCTGCTGGCGATACAGCTCGGCATAAAGCCCGTCTTTTTGCAGCAACAATTCATGCGAGCCCTTTTCCGCGATCTGGCCGTCTTTGAGAACCACAATAAGATCAGCGTCCTTCACGGTGGAAACGCGATGCGAGATGATGAGGCTCGTGCGCTCGCACATGACGCCGGCCAAGCCGCGCAAAATCTGGTTTTCCGTGTGCGTATCCACTGAGGAAAGCGCATCATCGAGAATCAAAATGCGCGGTTGCCGAATGATAGCGCGGGCTATAGCTGTGCGCTGCTTCTGGCCGCCGGAGAGGTTGATGCCGCGCTCGCCGAGCATGGTGTCGAATTTTTCCGGAAATTCTTCGATCTCCTTGCGGATTTGCGCGATCTCCGCCGCGGAGAGCGTCGCTTTTTCATTAACATCTTTTACAGGAGAGCCGTTACCATTTCCATTCTCGAGGCCGAATGTGATGTTCTCGCGAATAGTGTCGGAAAAAAGAAAAGTCTCCTGCGGCACATAGCCAATTTCACGGCGCAACACGGCGAGTGGAATGCGCCGGATGTCCACGCCATCGATAAGAACGCGGCCTTCGGTAGCATCGAGCAGACGCGGGATGAGATTGACCAGCGTCGATTTGCCGCTGCCGGTGTGCCCGACGATCGCCACCGTCGAGCCGGCAGGAATTTTGAGATTGATGTGCCGTAGCGGCCAATCCCGGCCGGGATATGATACTCCCACATTTTGAAATTCGATTTCTCCGCGAATGCCGGTGATCGAGAAATCCGTTTGTTCGTTGTCTTTGATCTCCGGCTCTTCTTCCAAGATGCGGTTGATCCGGCCCATCGAAGCGGTGCCTTGTTGCAAGAGATTGATCACCCAGCCGAGCGCGATCATCGGCCAGGTCAGCAAGTTCATATACGCGAAGAAAGCCACAAATTCGCCCCAGGTGATATCGCGGCGAATAATTTCGTAACCGCCGAGCCAGAGCACTGCCAAAGCGCTGAGTCCGGAGAGAAAGCCCATCATCGACCACAAGACGCCTTCAAGTTTCACGAGCGCAAGGTTTTGGTGAAAATACTCCCGATTCAGGTGGTCGAAGGTGCCAATCTCATACTTTTCGCGGCGGTACGCTTTGATCACGCGAATGCCGGAAAGGTTCTCTTGCGCCCGCGTCGTTAGTTTGGAGAATTGCGCCTGGATGCCCTCGTAAAACTTATGGATTTTTCCCATCGCATAATTGACGGTAATCGCCATGATCGGCATGGGCAACATGGCGATGAGCGTGAGCTTGACATTCATCGCTAGCATGATGACCAGCGCGCCGGCTCCCACCGTGATGGTGTTGGTGAAATACATAATGCCCGGCCCGAGCAGCGAGCGCACCGAGCTGAGGTCGTTGGTGGCGCGCGCCATCAAATCGCCGGTCGGAACGCGATGGAAAAAGTGGCGCGACATGCGCTGCAAATGCCGGAAGTAATCGTTGCGCAAATCATACTCGATCAAACGCGACACGACGATGATTTTCTGCCGCATCCAATAGCGGAAAAAACCTTCCACTGCCGAAACCAGCAAAATCATGCCGCCCCAGAAGAGCAATCCTCCGGAAGTGATATTTTCCCTGAGGTCGTCGATCGCAAAACCCAGCAAGCTCGGTCCCAGCAACTGAAAAGCGGTCGTGAGAATGATGAAAATCATGCCGGCCACGACCTCTTTGCGATATTTGCGCAGATACGGTATGAGCCGGCGCAACTCTCGAATCTCAGCAAGCCGGCCTTTGTCGTGTTTTTCTTCTGTCATTTGGGCAGATGCGTCAAGTCAAAAAAATTTCTAAAAGCTCAAGCTGCCAACGGAGAGATGAAACCAACTGAAAAAGCTTGCCATCAGTAGGGTTCATCTATCCATTGGGGCAATTTTTGTCAAAACCTTTTTGGTCGTGATTCATTGGTGTTTTGGCCTTCGTTTTCAGTTTGTCTAAAATCCGGTGTCGAAGTCAGTGTGGCAAAAGCGGAGTGGTTCTCAACTCCTAATTGTAACGAATGCCGCTGAATAAATTTCCAGATACGCTCAAAAATCATTTGCCGGTCGTAATCGACAGTCAGCACGTGATACGAATTTTCGACGACGAGCTGTTCGCGCTGCGATGACTTAACGCGGCGCATGAGCAACTCCAGGTTGTCGAACGGCACGACATGATCGGCGCGCGAGTGAATGGCGAGAATCGGCATGTTGACCTTGGGCAACTCCACGCGAATTTTTCTGAGCATGCGCATCAATTCCCGCGCGGCCGCAAGTGGGTAGCGATCATAGTTGCGCAAACGTGCTTTGGCTTCGGCGTCATGAACGTCCGGACCGTTGGGCTTATAGCGAACCGCAATGAAAGGCGCGAACACGTAGCTGGCGATTTCTTGTTTCAATGGCATCTTCAGCGCCGCCGCCAGCGTCACCACACCGGCAAACTGATGGTGCGCGGCGAGATGCAAGGCCAGCGCCCCGCCCATCGACAGCCCGATCACAAAGATAACGGGATGATTCCGGCGAAAATCGAGAAAGGCTTTTTCACTTGCGGCAATCCAAGTTTTATGAGAGATATTGCGGAGATCCTCCGGTTGCGTCGCATGTCCCGGCAACGTGGGTACGCTCACCTCACAGCCCTGGTTGCGTAAAAAAGCGGCCAAGCCTTCCATCTCGGCTGGACTTCCGGTGAAGCCATGCAGGAGCAGGCAAGCGATCGGGTTTTTTCCTTTCCTGAGCATCGAGTTCAATATATCATTTGGCG
The DNA here is from genome assembly GCA_050732275.1 of bacterium. Lineage (GTDB taxonomy): Bacteria > Zhuqueibacterota > Zhuqueibacteria > Zhuqueibacterales > Zhuqueibacteraceae > Zhuqueibacter. Next base: position 14,559 of record JBOHQZ010000015.1, on the reverse strand, counting down.
AAACAAAAGTCAAGATTGGAAATTGAAACGCCAAGCGCGAGACTTAAAACGGCATACGTCAGCCGTGAAGCGCAACTTTTTTTCAAAAAAATGACTAATTTTATCATTATGGTGAACATTTGAACATATAATTTTTGCATAAGAATTTTGCAGAAAAATAAAATACTTAAAATTTAAAAAAATACTTGACTTTAATAGTTAAAAAGGCTATAATATGGGGAAAAGTGGTGGAGAGTAGAATAAAGTGGGGAAACTTGGGAAAACAAAGCGTAGCACTAAAACTACGCCGTAGGGTACTAAGCCGTGGTCGATATAGGCGAAACAATTCCGAAATTTTACGGCCGCTATCATTATAATTTGGATGATAAAGGCCGCGCCGCAATTCCGGCAAAAATCCGGGAAATCATTCAACTCAGGGACATGAAGACTTTGATGTTGCGGCTATTCGAAAAGCCGAATGCTCGTTTTATTCGCGCTTATCCTGCCACCTATTTCCGCGATAAAATCCTGCCGATGGCGTCTCAATTTGATGAAGAAAGCGAAGAGGGAATTTACCATACGCAAGCGATCCTGGCCTCGTGCCAACAACTGCGGCTGGATAATCAGGGACGCATCAACCTGCCGGCGGAGTTTTTGGAAGCGGCGCAAATTCAAAAAGAAATTCGCTACATCGGCATGGGCGATTTTTTCGATATGTGGAATCCGGAAAGCAATGATAAATTCGTCGCAACACTCGGGCAGAGGGCGGGGCAAGGCGCGTAGAGCCATGCAAATCAGTATCCTTAAAGAATGAAATAAAGCAAAACTCCCGCCGATATACGCCGATTGCACCGAGATTCGCCGAAAACATTTCATTCGGCGACACTCGGTGACTTCGGTGAAACTCGGCGGATAAATTTTCCTGTTTGGCTGCGCCCGTTGGGTTGCGGCTCGTTCGCGTTGGGTTTTAGTGAATGATCTTTCTTTAAAATTTCACGCGCCGGTTCTGATTGCGCCGGTTTTGCAATTCTTGCTCACTCCGGAAACCCGAACCATCATCGACGCGACACTCGGCGACGGCGGTCATAGCCTGGCTCTGCTCGAGAAGGGAGAAGCAGAGCTGCGCGTGATCGGCATCGACGCCGATGCGGAGGCGCTGGCCATCGCGCCAACGCGATTGGCAAAATTTGCAAAACGCTTTCAGCCGATACAAGGAAATTTTCGTTCATTGGCTTCATTGTTGGACTCTCTTGGCATGACGAGCGTGGATGGTGTGTTGGCAGATTTGGGTGTAAGCTCCAGGCAGATCGATCAACCGGAACGAGGATTCAGCTATCTCCAGGACGGCCCCCTGGATATGCGCATGAACCCCTACGGGCGCAGCCCGAATCTGCCGCACACCGCCGCTCATTTGCTCGCGACACTCGAGCAAAATGAGCTTAAAAAAATTTTCCGCGACTACGGCGAAGAAAAATTGGCAGCGCCGATTGCGCGCGCCATTGTAAGACAGAGATCACAACGCGCCTTGCTGCGTACGGGCGATTTACGACAGATCATAGAAAAAATCGTTCACGGCCCACATCGCGTCAAATCACTGGCGCGAATTTTTCAAGCGCTGCGCATTGCTGTGAATGAGGAGCTCGCAGCTTTACAAGAATTTTTATCGCAAGCGCTGGCAATATTGCGGCCCGGAGGGAGATTGGCCGTCATCAGTTATCATTCGCTGGAAGATCGCCTCGTCAAACAGTTTTTTAAAGCGCAGGCGAAAGGCTGCACCTGCCCGCCGGAATTTCCAATATGTGTGTGTGGCAGGCAGCCACAATTGAGCATTCTGACGGCGAAGCCCCTCGTGCCGGGCCCGGAGGAGATTGCCGCCAACAGCCGCGCTCGCAGCGCGCGTTTGCGCGCCGCTCAAAAAAGATGAATAAACGAATCGTCAGCGCCACCAAGCCGCCGCGCCAAACGCCGCAGTCGATGGCCGCGCCCCGGCGATCCGGGAAAAGCGGTGAAAATTCAGGCCGCCGGCTCAAACCAAGACTCGATCTCGCGGCCATCCGAAAAAGCATCGCGTTGCTGCTGCCGTTTGCCATTCTGTTGTCTTTCGCTTTGCTGCTCATTTGGGAGCGGGTGCGCGTCAACGAGCTGGCGGCAGAGATCGCGGCTTTGGAAACGCAGCGCAACCAGCTCGCCGACCAAAATGGCAAGTTGCGCATTCAAGTGGAGCAGCTTGCCGGCTTTGGCCGCATCTCGAAATTGGCCTCGCAACGTTTGGGCTTGGCCACGGTGCCGCATCAAGTGATCATGGTTGAGGAGGAATGAAAAGAACTGACCGGTCACTGCGAGTGACCGGTCAGTGACTTTCACACAACATGAAGATACCGGTAATCGCCCCCGGCGCGCGCGCCAATAAAGCCCAAAACAGCCGGGTGAGCGCTCAAAAAAACGGCAAAACGCCGCCAGTGCGATCCGCCAAAAGAGATTGGCGCATGCTGGCGCTGGAGATTTTTTTTCTAGGCTTTGGCCTGATCATTGTCGCGCGTCTGGTTTATATTCAGGCACTGCAGAGCACGAAATATCAGAAGATGGCCAAAGTGCAGCATCTTTCGGAAATTCCGTTGCTGGCGCAACGCGGGCTGATTTATGACCGCAGCGAAAATCTTCTCGCGCTCAACGAAGCGCGAGTGTCGGTCGGGCTTGACCTCCGCCTCGTGAAAAACCGCAGCGAATACGCGGAAAAACTGGCGCCGTTGTTGGGACAACCGGCGGCCACATTGCGTGAGACCATGCGCGGCGAGCGGAATTTCGTCTGGCTACGTCGCCGCGCCGATCCGGATTTGGCGCAAAAAATCAAAGCGCTCAAATTGCCCGGCGTCCGGCTGGAGAAGGACAGCCGCCGGCGTTATCCGCACGACGAGAGCGCCGCACACGTTCTTGGCTACACCGATGTGGATAATCGTGGCATCGCCGGAATTGAAATGGCGTGCGATTCGCTTTTACGCGGCAGCAACGGCCGCAAGATCATCCAGCGCGATGCGATTGGCAATGCGTTGCCGGAAGTGAGCATGCCGGACATCCCGGCGATCAACGGCAAAAGCTTGATTCTGACCATTGACTACATCGTGCAGACCGTTGCCCAAGAAGAGTTGCGCGCGGCGATGGAAAGTTTTGACGCGAGCGCCGGCATCGTGATTGTCACCAACCCGAATACTGGCGAAATTCTGGCGCTGGCTTGCGAGCCGGGCTTCAATCCCAATTACCCGGCGTCGTATGAAATGGCGACGCGCCGCAACCGCGCCATTACCGATCTGTTCGAGCCGGGCTCGACGTTCAAGCTTGTCACGTTCTCCGGAATTTTGCAGGAAAAGAAACGCGATCCGGATGACATCATCGACTGCGAAAACGGTGTCTACCACATCGCCGGCGAAGTGGTGCGCGATCACGAGAAGCACGGCAACCTTCCCGTGCGCGACGTGCTGGCACATTCGAGCAATATCGGTACGGCGAAATTGGCGCGCTTGCTCGGCAAAGAAAAATTTTTCCAATATGCGCGCGATTTCGGCTTCGGCATGATGACCGGCCTGGAGCTGCAAGGCGAAGTGAGCGGTGTGCTGAAAAATCCGGTGGAATGGTCGGGCTTCACGCTGCCGGCCATGGCGATGGGCTACGAAGTTGCCATGACCGCCATTCAACTGACGATGGCGTATGGCGCGATCGCCAACGGCGGGCTTCTGTTGCAGCCTAAAATTCTTGCCGGGAGCATTGAGCCGACCGGCGAAATCCGGCGCTTCAATAAAACCGAAGTCGTGCGCCGGGTTATTTCCGCACCAGTGGCGCACACCATGACGAATTTGCTGGAAGCCGTGGTCGAGCGCGGCACCGCGGAGTCCGCCGCGATTCCGGGCGTGCGGATCGCCGGAAAAACCGGCACCGCGCACAAATCACTCACCGCCGGCCGCGGTTATGCCCGCAATGATTATATCGCTTCTTTTATCGGCTTTTTTCCGGCCAACGAGCCGCGTTATTTGGTTTTCGTGATGCTCGAAAATCCGCGCACGACGTACTGGGGCGGTTACGTGGCCGCGCCGGCATTCAAAAAAATTGCACAACGCCTTATTGCCTCGGCATCATTGAAAGAACAAAAAACGACGCTGGAGAAAATGACTGAAACGACAATCACTAAAGGCCAGGACATTTCGGGCCAAGTCACAACAAGGCAGGTCTCGGACACGCGCAGCGTGATCGTGCCAGACGTCACCGGACGTTCCGCTGCGATTAGCGCCGCGATGCTGGAGAAACTCGGTTTGAAAGTGGCAAGCGAGGGCACGGGAGATTTTGTTTTGAACCAAACACCGGTGCCAGGCTCGCGCGTTGCTCCGCACACCAAAGTCGTGCTCGACTTATTTGAAGTGGAGCAAGCCCGCGCCGCCGCAACGAACAAGATGCCAAATCTCGCCGGACTTTCCGTGCGTGAAGCGGTACAACGCTTGAACCTTCTCAAGCTCGAGGCCCTGGTGCGCGGCAGCGGCCGCGTGGTGCGCCAATATCCTTCTCCCGGCGCTAACATATCTCCTGGCGCGCGCTGCGAGATCGAGTGTCAGCCAACTGCTGCGACGGTCAAGACAACGGCAATACACTGATTGGCACTTTTACAGTGACGTAACTATTAAGCTATTTCACCGCCCGGGGGCTCATTTTGTGAGATCTGTTCGATGTTGCAAATTTATTTTCACCCATGGAATCAAGCGCCCGGGCGGTACTGAATAGTTTCACAGTGATAATCATTTCTTTGGATATAAAAACTTTGGATATAAAAACTTAGGAGTATGATCACTATGCAGCGACTTTCCATTTCAATTCTGCTTTTAATAATTGTGCTGGCACCGTCTGTTTTTAGCCAAGACAAAGTCGTGGTCGTTCCCAAGCAAATTGCCAGAGCGCCGTTCTCGGTTGAGGACGATGCCGACCTTTTCGCCAAAGCGTATCGTTTTTTCATCGAAGGCGATGTCGCGATGGCGGCAGACAGCCTGCGCAAATTGATTGATGCGAGCGGTTATAAAATCGACCCGCAGGCGTACTACATCGTCGTCGCGAATTTCACCGACAAGGTTTCGCCCATCGGATTGTTTCATGAAGGATCGGATTTTCTCGACACACGCTTCTATGGACTCAAGACGGATAGCCTTTATTACATGTTTATTTCGCGCACCGAAAACGCGCCTTCTTTTGTCTCGGTCTTGTTGAAATCCAAGCCGACGCCGTTTGAAGCGAACCTTCCCGCGTTTCTCGGCCTTTTTGGCGTGGCGTTGCCGAGAACGCTCGCCGAGCCGAGGCGCACGACTTGGATCGACGTGCGCCGGTTTGAGATTCCCGAGAAATTTCAAAAGGTCTCAGATATTTCAGTAATCGTCAAAAAAGATTTAAGCTCGGATGAGTATCTTGCTGCCGCCGTTTTCGACAACACGCCGCTCGAGCGCTGGAGCTACGGCATCGCCACCGCGATCACTTCAATAAATGACGTCTATCTCGATGTCGGCAGCGATGGCACCATTATCGCCAAGCCACGGCCTAGCGGTGATTTGGCCGTTTTCGGCGCCATCAATTTTCACTTCAAGCCGGTCGATACGAAAGCGCCGACGCTCGGCAGCTCTTTTCATCTGCTCGGCGGCCTGCGGCTGGCCAATTTTATTGAGCCGTTGGTCGGCCTTGGATTCGGCATTCCCGTTACCGGATTCGAATTGCACATTTTTGGCGGCGGCAGCCTGGCGTTTCGCAATGAATTGAAATCCGGATACACGATTGGTCAACCGGTTTTAACGGAAGAAGATCCGTTTAAAACCAAAATCAAGTTTTACCCGCGTTTCGGGCTGGAGCTTAAATTTCCATAACGCTTCGCGCCTAAACGGAGTGATGGAGTAATGGATTGAGGGATTGTTGGAGTGCTGGAGTATTGGAGTGCTGTATTCCATAGCTCCAATACTCCAACAATCCATTACTCCACCAATCCAATAATTTAGAAATCCATAAATTAGCTTTGCGATGCCTCTCATTCTCACACTCGGCGAAATACAACAAGTCAGCAGCGTGACGGCGCGCTTCGCGGGCGACGGCGCGCAACTGACACAACGCGGCACCGGTCTTTCGACGGATTCGCGCCGGTGCCAGCCCGGCGAGATTTTTGTCGCGCTGCGCGGCGAGAAATTTGACGGCCATCAATTCGTTGCGTCAATATTGGCAGCCGGGGCGCTGGCCGCCGTCGTGGAAGCGAGCTGGTTCGCCTCGCAAAAAAAGACGAATGGAAATTTTATCATTGTTGACGATACGTTGCAAGCTTTGCAACAGATCGGCCATGCGATTCGCCGGCGTTGGGGAAAGCCGCTTGTCGCCATCACCGGCAGCAACGGCAAAACCACGACCAAAGAGCTGGTTGCCGCGGTATTGGCGCAAGAGAAGTTGGTTCATAAAACCACGGGCAATTTGAACAACCACATTGGTGTCCCTTTGACGCTGGCGGAGCTTGATCACGGCCACGACGTGGCAGTAGTGGAAATGGGCGCCAATCATTACGGCGAAATTGCGCGGCTCTGCGAGATCGCCGCGCCGAATTTCGGGCTGATCACCAACATCGCCCGCGCCCATATTGAGTTTTTCAAAGACCTCGACGGTGTGGCCAAAGCCAAGCGCGAACTTTTTGATTACCTATACGCTCGCGACGGCGTGGTTTTTATCAATGCGGATGATCCCAAATTGCGCGCAACGCTGCCGTCCGGCGCCAAAGCCATTACCTATGGAATCGCTCAACCGGCACAAGTGCAAGGCAAAATTGCCGGCGTCGATGAGAACGGCTGTGTCACGCTCGCGTGGCGCGGGAAAAATATTCATCTCGCCATTCCCGGCGCGCACAACGCCATCAATGCTCTGGCTGCGGTTGCGGTTGGCGATCATTTCGGCATCGCGCCGGAAAAAATTCATCGCGCTTTGGAGACGACACAGCCGGTTGCCAAACGCATGCAGATTTTTCGGCGCGGCGAGCTGACGATCATCAACGATGCCTACAATGCCAATCCGGAGTCGATGCGTGCGGCGTTGGAATTTCTCGCTGCCATGCCGATCCGCGAAAATGGCCGCCGCATTGCCGTTTTGGGCGACATGCTCGAGCTCGGCGACGCGGCCTCATCGGCGCACGAAGAAATCGGCGTAATGGCGAGAGGGCTTCCCATTCACGCCGTCTTTGCGTATGGCCCGCAAATGCGCTACCTCGTCCAAGCCATCGGCGAAACGTTTTGGGCCGAGCATTTTGACGACAAAACGCACCTCGGCGAAGAAATCAATCGCTCCGTCCGCCCCGGCGACGTGATTTTGCTGAAAGGCAGCCGCGGCATGACGATGGAGGAAGTCGTTGAAAAATTGCCAACTACCTAATTACTCCTTTTCGTACTCCTACTCTTACGCCTACTCGCCTTTGATTTTTAAAAGCGCGTATGAGTAAGAGTACGAGAAAGAGTAAGAGCATGATAAAATTCAAGGAGCCGTTATGCTTTACTATCTGCTCTATCCATTGAGCAAATACATTTCCGGCTTCAATCTGTTTCAGTACATCTCGTTTCGGGCGGCGTTTGCGGCTATTACCGCGTTGCTCATCAGCTTCTTCATCGGCCCGCGCTTCATCCAAAAATTGCGCGAGAAGCAAATCGGCCAGGAAGTGCGCAAAGAAGGCCCGCAGACGCATTTGAAAAAGCAGGGCACGCCGACCATGGGCGGGTTGATCATTCTCACTGCCGCCATCTTGCCGACGCTGCTGTGGGCGCAAGCCACGATTTATGTCGGCCTCGTGGTTCTGGCCACCGTATGGATGGGTGTGGTTGGATTTATAGATGATTATTTGAAAGTCATCAAGAAATGGCCAAAGGGGCTTTACGGCCGTTACAAAGTTATCGGGCAAGTTTCATTCGGGCTGGTTCTCGGCAGCGTGATTTTTTTTGCGCCGCAGTTTGAGAATTTTTCAACATTGACGACCGTGCCTTTCGTCAAAGAATTTGAGCTGGATTTGGGTTTGGGTTTGAGTTATCCGTTCAATTACATTCCCTATGTTCTGATTGTGATTTTTTTCATTACCGCCACGAGCAACTCGGTGAATCTTACCGACGGCCTGGACGGTTTGGCCGTGGGCTTGGTCGCGATTTCCGCCACGACGTGGGCGGCGATCAGCTACGTTTCCGGCCGCACCGACTTCAGCCATTATTTGGGCATACTTTATCTTCCCGGCGCTGGCGAGCTGACCGTGTATTGCGCTGCATTGGGCGGCGCGGCGCTGGGATTTCTATGGTTCAACGCGCACCCGGCGCAAGTGTTCATGGGCGACACCGGCTCGTTGGCCTTGGGCAGCGCGTTGGGAACCTTGGCGATTTTGTTGAAAAAAGAATTGTTGCTGGCCATCATCGGCGGCATCTTCGTCGCCGAAACCATGTCGGTGATTTTGCAAGTCTGGTACTTCAAGCGCACCGGCGGCAAACGCATTTTTCGGATGGCGCCGCTGCACCATCATTTTGAATTAAAAGGCTGGAGCGAGCCGCAAGTCGTCGTGCGATTTTGGATCATCGGCATCCTGCTCGCGTTGTTGAGCTTGAGCACATTTAAGATTCGTTAGTCATCGGTTCATCCAGGAACTTTGGGTGACGGTGCATTCCCAAACTGACCGGCCGGATTGTTTCGGCCAAGATAAGAATCGGATATTTGTCCATCCTGATGCATACACCGGCCGGTCAGTTAAATTTTTCGTTGTGTTGTTGCAAAATCGAGATCAACACGTTTCGTGGGTTAGTAGGAAGCAGCGCGATGCCAATTAACAAGAATGCCTATTCAGCTTGCTTCAGCAAGCTTCCGTTTTTAAGCATCGGCCTTGAGGCCGATGCGGTGAGCCATTATTTCAATGCCACTCAAGCCGCTCAAATCATCGTCGGCTAAATCACTGCAATTGTCCGACCTCGACCTGATCCTGCTCACCGCCGTTTTGGTGTTGTTGCTGTTCAGCATTTGTTTTATATATACCGCCAGCTCCGCGCGAGCGGAGCGGCTATATGATGATAGCGCGTTCTTTCTCAAACGCCAGTTGCAGCGTGCCGCCGTCGCGCTCGTGATCATGTTTTTCATCATGCGCGTCGATTACCATCGCGTTTTGCAATATTCGCCGCCGGTCTATTGGCTCGGCCTCGCGCTTCTCGTCTTTCTCCTCTTCGCGCCGGAGAGCTGGATGATTCGCGGCTCACGGCGCTGGCTTCTTCTCGGCCCGGTGCAATTTCAGCCTTCGGAGCTGGCCAAATTCGCCTTGATCTTTTATCTCGCCGGCAATCTTACGAAGCCGGAAGTCGATCCGGAGAACTTTGTCGATGGTATCTTGCCGCAATTGATTCTCATCGGCGCCGTGGTGTTGGCCGTGGCGATGGAACCGGATTTAGGCACTGCCCTCGCAATTGCCACCATCGCGATGATCATGTTGTTCGTCGCCGGCGCCAAGCTCGGCCATTTGTTCTTTGTCATTTTTGCCGGCGTACTCTCCGCCGCCTCCTTGCTCTGGCGCGTCGCCTATCAGCGCGGCCGCGTGGAATCGTTTCTTGAAACCGTGTTGGGCGATAGCGAGCCGGCGTGGCAAGCGCGCCAGTCGCTGATCTCGCTCGGCAACGGCGGCTTATTCGGCGTCGGTCTTGGCCAAAGCAAACAGAAGCTGCTCTTCCTGCCCGATCCGTTTACGGATTTCATCATGGCGATCGTCGGCGAAGAGCTGGGCCTGGTTGGCACGCTCGCAGTGATCTTGCTTTTCTTCATCATCATCTGGCGCGGGTTTCACATCGCGCATCGCGCGCCGGATCGCGCCGGCAAGTTGGCCGCCATCGGCATCACCTCCGCCATCGGCTTGTATGCGCTCGTCAATACCGGCGTGGTGATTCACATTCTGCCGACCACCGGCATCCCGCTGCCGTTCATCAGCTATGGCGGCTCGGCGTTGATCATGAACTTGATCGGCATCGGCGTGCTGCTGAACATTTCGCAATTTACGCACGGCAAAGCCTCGGCACGGAGCCGCATGAAAATGGTGCCGGTAGCGCGCGTGCGCTGGTTCAATGATCGCAAACGATGATTCGGAATAGTTCTTTGAGACAATGATTTGCAAAAAACTCCAACGGATGAATTAAGAGCAACTGATAAAACTATCCGTTGGTCTTAATTCATCCGTTGGCCAAGTTTGTTTGACTGTGTCTCGTTCGTGGCAAGAAGTTATATAAGGAATGCAGTCGAAAAAAAAATCCGTTGAAACGCTGCGCGTCGTTTTCGCCGGTGGCGGCACTGGCGGGCACCTCTACCCTGCCATTGCCATCGCCGAAACCTTTCAACGGCGCGTGCAGAATTTTGCTTGCCTGTTCATTGGCACAGCTCGCGGCCTCGAAGCGCGCGTCGTGCCGCCGCTCGGTTACCGTTTGGAGCTGGTGCCGGTGCGCGGCCTTTTGCGCAAACTGACATTGAGCAATTTGCTCGTGCCCTTTTATCTCATGAAAAGTATTCGGCAATGCTGGCGTCTGTTTAAAAAGTTCGACCCGCATTTGGTCATCGGCACCGGCGGTTATGTCAGCGGCCCGGCTTTGCTCGCCGCGTGGTTGAGCAAACGCCAGTTCGTCGTACAAGAGCAAAACAGCTTTCCCGGCTTGGTAAATCGGTGGTGGGGCGAACGCGCCGCGGCGGCTTTTCTCAGCTTCGAGGAAAGTAAAAAATTTTTTCGCCGGCAAGATCATTTGCGCGTCGCCGGCAATCCGGTGCGCGGCAACTTGGCAGCCGGTGATCGCCGCGTCGCCGCAGAGAAATGGCAATTGGCGTCGGATCGCACCACGATACTGATTTTTGGCGGCAGCCAGGGCGCGCGCCGCATCAACGAGTTAGTGTCGGAAATTTTGCCGAAGTTGTCTCAGCTTACGAGCTTTCAGATAGTATGGGCCACCGGCCCGATCCATTTTGAGAAGATCGCGCCGCTCGCGGCCAATATGCCGAACGTCAAAATCGTTCCTTACCTCGACGACATGGCCTCGGCCTACACGCTGGCGGATTTCGTGCTCTGCCGCGCCGGCGCTTCGACGATCTTTGAATTGACCAACTGTGGCTTACCGTCGATTCTCGTGCCGTTCCCTTTTGCCACGGCCGATCATCAGACGTTCAATGCGCGCGCTTTGGAAAAAACCGGCGCCGCCCGCTTGCTCGTTGAAAAAGAGCTGACCGCTGAAAAGCTGCTCAAAGCTGTCAGCGAACTGGCCACGCAACCGGAAATGCGGCAGCAAATGGCCACCGCGGCAAAAAAGCTGGCGCGGCCTCGTGCAGCGGAAGAGATTGTTGAAGTTTGTTTGTCTTTAATTGATTCGTAGTAACGCCTCTTGCTCGTAGTGGCGCCTTCAGGCGCTGAGCTTGCGCATTAAGAAATGGCTCGATACAAAAAAGTTTTTCCAATTGGAAATTTTCACGCCTGAAGGCGTTCTTACGAACGAGCAAGAGTTTTAAGGAGTTCTCATCATGGCTATCAAAAAATACGGCAAAGCGTTTCTCTTCTCCACGACGTTTTTGCTTGCCGGTTTGCAATTGGGAAAGTGGGTGAATAAAGACACCGGCTTTCGCGTGCAAAAGGTAGTGGTAACCGGCTGCAAAGCGTTGGGCGAGCAGGAAGTGCTGGCTGCGGCCAAAGCGCCGTTGAACAAATCCATTTTCGATATTGAATTCGCTGCGATCGCCAAGCGCGTTGAAACGTTGCCGTTTGTCGAGCGCGTGCAGGTGTCGCGCATTTTTCCGTCGACACTCGTCATCGCCGTGCAAGAGCGCCGGCCGTTAGCGTTGATCAACAACGCTGGCCTGTGGCCCATCGACGAGTACGGCGTGGTTCTGCCGCGGCTGCAATCCGGCCGACGGATGAGTGATCCCGCCAGCTTTGACACGCCGGTATTGTCCGGCATCGCTTTTGCCAAAGATAAAGAGCACAAACAGCTTCCGGCCTCGGCCAAGCCGCTACTCGATTTTCTGGCCGAGCTGCGCACGAGCAACCCGATGCTCTACCATAGCATCTCGGAGCTTAGTCTCAATGCCAAAGGCCACCTGACTTTTTATCTGATGAAAGGCGGCGTGCCGGTTTATCTTGGCCGCGACAATTGGATGGAAAAGAGCGAACGGCTCTTCATTTTTTTGCAGCGCGCGCAGCCGGCATCGGGAAAACTCGCCACCATTGATTTACGTTACGCCAACCAAATTGTGACGAAAGAGAGTTAGCCGGCTTGCCAGTTAGCCGGTTGGCCAGTTAACGGGCTAACCGGCTAACAGACCAACCGGCAAACTGAGCGTTAAGGAGGCAATTTATGGTTATGGATTACATTTGCACGCTTGATATTGGCACCACGAAGATTTGCGCGCTGATCGCCGAGGTCGACGAGCACAATCAAATCAAAATTATCGGCATGGGCAATGCGCCCTCGGAAGGCCTGCGCCGCGGCGTCGTCATCAATCTCGACCGCACGGTGCAATCGATTTTGCGGGCCAAAGAAGAGGCCGAGCGCATGGCCGGCGTCGAAATCAAATCGGTTTATGCCGGCATTGCCGGCGATCACATTCGCAGCGTCAACGGCCGCGGCGTCGTCGCCGTCTCCGGCGAAGATCACATCATTTCTCCGGAGGATAAACGCCGCGTCATCGATGCAGCCAAAGCCGTGGCCTTGCCGTTCGACCGCGAGATCATTCACATCCTGCCGCAGGAGTTCATCGTCGATGACCAGCGCGGCATCGATGATCCGGTCGGCATGAGCGGCGTGCGCCTCGAAGCTGAAGTTCACATCGTCACCGGCGCCGTGACCTCGGCGCAGAATATCTGCCGTTGCATCGAGCGCGCCAGCATGGGCGTACACGATCTCGTGCTGGAGCCGCTCGCTTCGAGTTATTCGACATTAACGGACGACGAAAAAAATCTCGGCGTCGTCGTACTCGATATCGGCGGCGGCACCACCGATATTGCGATGTTCTACGAGGGCTGCATCCGCCACACGGCGATTGTCGGACTCGGCGGAAAAAATGTGACGAACGACTTGGCGCACGGGCTGCGCACACCGTTGGATCGGGCTGAGGCCATCAAAATCACGCACGGCAGCGCGATTCATGGCGAGCACGAGCGCGAGGACGTCTTCGAAGTGCCGGGCGTCGGCGGTCGCGTCTCACGCAAAATTTCCCGCAATGTGCTGGTCGATATCATCCAGCCGCGCGCCGAAGAGATTCTCAGCCTGGCATTCAATGAAATCAAAAAATCCGATTACGTGCATCTTATGACTTCCGGCGCGGTGCTAACCGGCGGTTGCGCCATGCTGCCCGGCTTGGTGGAATTGGCCGAAGAGATTTTCAACATGCCGGTCAAGCTCGGAACGCCCAATAGCGTGAAGTCCGTCACTGATGAAGTTTATAAACCAAATCACGCTACCGGCGTGGGGTTGGTGCTGTACGGCTTTAACAACAAACACGCAATCGATCATTTGCTCGTCGAAAGCGAAACGCATTTATTTGATAAAATTGCCGAGCGCATGAAAAGATGGTTTGGCGGGGTGGGAAAATAACATTGGTGACAAAAACGATTCTAACTTAAATGCTCTTACTCCTACTCTTACTCCTACTCTTACTCGCTTTTGCGATGCAAAGGCGAGTAAGAGTAAGAGTAGGAGTAAGAGTAAGAGTCGGAATGAAAAAGGAGCCTAACATGAATCTCCGACTCAATTTCGATGAAACCAGCTTGATGGCGGCGCGGATCAAAGTCGTCGGCGTCGGCGGCGCCGGTTGCAACGCGGTCAATCGCATGATCGAGGCTGGTCTGCGCGGCGTCGATTTTGTCGCCATGAATACCGACGTGCAAGCTTTGGATTCTTCCAAGTCAACGCTGCGCCTGCAGATCGGCAAAACCACCACGCGCGGACTCGGCGCCGGCGCCGATCCGGAAATCGGCCGCAAAGCCATTGAAGAAGATCGCGAGGCCGTAGCCGACGCGCTGGAGGAGAGCGACATGGTGTTTGTCACCTGCGGTATGGGCGGCGGCACCGGCACCGGCGCCGCACCGATTGTGGCGGAGATTGCCAAAGACCTCGGCGCACTGACCGTCGGCGTGGTGACCAAGCCGTTTATCTTTGAAGGCAACAAGCGCATCAAGCGCGCTGAAGAAGGCATCATCGAGCTAAAAGAGCGCGTCGATACGCTCATCGTCATTCCCAACCAGCGCCTGCTTTCCGTCGTGCCGAAAGGCACGCCGCTCACCGAAGCATTTCGGCAGGCGGATGAAGTTTTGTTGCACGCCACGAAAGGCATTTCGGATTTGATCTCCGTACCGGGTTTGATCAATCTCGATTTTGCCGATGTGAAAACCGTAATGTCGGAGATGGGCGATGCGTTGATGGGCGCCGGCTTGGCGAGCGGTGACGAGCGCGCGCTGCAAGCCGCGCAACGAGCGATCTCCAGCCCTTTGTTGGAAGATGTTTCTATCGCCGGCGCATTAGGCGTGCTCGTGAATATTACCGGCGGCGAGGATTTGAC
>JBOHQZ010000014.1:0-20890 GCA_050732275.1 bacterium | reverse complement strand
CTCGGAAAATCTGCTCGATCAACCTTTCTATCGTCCCGAGAGCAGCCCGGCGCCGTACAAATGGGGCCGCCGCGATTATTTTTACAACTGCATTCGCCCGGCGGGAAATTATGATTGGCACAAGGATAATCTGAGCACCGCGCCAAATTCGCCGCGGCCGGAAGACATTACCCCAACGTGGACCTTCTCCGGTGCATGGGATCCGGAAGCGGCGCTGCTCTCGGTTTTGCCGATGGCCTTTTTGCCCAAGCCGGACAACAACAAAACCGGTGTCGCGCTTGATACAAAACTCACATGGGTTACGGGTAGAAATGCGAAGTCGCACAAAATTTATTTCGGCACGAGCAATCCGCCGCAATTCGTTGCGGAAGTAAAACAACCGCCATACAGTCCGGCCAAGCTTCGCCCCAACACGGTTTATTCTTGGCGCGTTGATGAAGTCACGGATGAAAAAGTGATTGAAGGAAAGGTGTGGCAGTTTCGCACTCGATAGCCTTTTTAAAATGACTTCTTTGCCCAAAAGTTAAAACTAGCTCACGGAATAGAACTCACACGGAAGCAAAATATTTTATTATTCATTTCCGTGAGCTGTTCCAATTCCGTGAGCGAGCAATTCCTAAGTTGGTGGATAGCTAAACTGTCATGCTGGAAGCATCTTGTTACGATCAAGCACGATGTTGGATTGAAACAAGATTTCTCCGGAATGACATCCTCTCCACTCGCAACTAAGGCATTGCGTGAGCGACTGATTCTTTAATCATCTTGCCACAATTATTTTGCTTAATAAAAACCGAGCTGACCTCATGAAAACCTCTTTCAAGCACGGCTTCCTGATTCTTGCTTTGCTGTTCATTTTGAGCAAAGCCGTTTTTTCCTCGCCTCTGTATTTAGGCAACGAAGCAGATCAAACTTCCATTCGCTTTCCCGAAATTCCGCTGCCTTCGTTTCCGGATAAAAAATTCAATATCGTGGATTACGGCGCCATCGGTGACGGCAAAACCATGAATACCGAGGCTATTGCGAAAGCCATTTCCGCGTGTGCCAAAGCCGGCGGCGGCCAAGTTGTGATTCCTGCGGGAATTTGGCTCACCGGTCCGATTCAATTGAAAAGTAATCTCAATCTGCACGCCGAAAAAGGCGCGCTGGTGATCTTCAGTCCGAATCGCCAGGATTATCCGCTCATCGACACGTGGTTCGAAGGCCGGCCGGAATATCGCTGCATGTCGCCGATCTTCGGCGAGAATTTGGAAAACATTGCCATCACCGGCGAGGGCGTTTTCGACGGCTCCGGCGAAGCGTGGCGGCCGGTGAAAAAATTTAAAATGACGGAAAGACAGTGGAAAGAATTGCTCGCCTCCGGCGGCGTCGTGGATCAAAAAGGAACCACGTGGTGGCCCTCGGAAGCGGCGATGAACGGCGCGGAATATCTCGAGAATCTGAAAAAGACCAATCCGCAACCGCAACGCGAAGACTATGAAAAAGTGCGCGACTTTTTGCGCCCGGTGCTGCTGCAATTGAGCCGGTGCAAAAAAGTTCTGCTCGATGGCCCCACTTTCCAAAACTCGCCCGCGTGGAATTTGCACCCACTCATGAGCGAGAATATTACGATTCGCAATATCACGGTCAGAAACCCGTGGCATTCGCAGAACGGCGATGGACTCGATCTGGAATCTTGCCTTAACGTCGCAGTTTACAATTGCAACTTCGATGTCGGCGACGACGCCATCTGTTTGAAATCGGGTAGAGACGAAGCGGGCCGGCGCCGAGGCATGCCGACGGAGAACGTGCAGATTTATGATTGCATCGTCTATCACGGCCACGGCGGCTTCGTCATCGGCAGTGAAATGTCCGGCGGCGTGAGAAATATCGAGATTCGCGATTGCGTTTTCATCGGCACCGATACCGGCTTGCGCTTCAAAAGCACGCGCGGCCGCGGCGGCGTGGTCGAAAACATTCATATTCGCCGCATTTTTATGAAGGACATTCCCGCAGCGGTAATCACATTCAACATGTTTTATAGCGGTCAAGCGCCCATTGCTGATCCCGGCCAAGCCACCGGATTCGATGCGGAATCGGCCATGCCGGTCAGTGAGAAAACGCCGCAATTCAAAAATATTTTTATCAATGACGTAATCGCTCGCGGCGCCGCGCAGGCGGTGGAATTGCAAGGCCTTGCGGAAATGCCGCTGCACGGCATCGAATTAAAAAATGTTTCGATCTCTTCGGAAAAAGGATTGGTCGCCGTGAACGCAGATCAAGTGAAGTTGGTGAACGTCGAAATACTTCCACAAAAAGGGCCGGTGCTGGCGTTTCACAATAGCACGAACGTCACCATCGAGCGCGCCGGCTATCCGGCGGAAACGGATTCGTTTCTCGCCTTGTCCGGCAACAAGACGGCAAAAATAAATTTGATCAGGACGATTTTATCCCATGCCAGAAAGGAAATCAAGCTGGCTCCCGAAGTGAACCCAAATGTTTTGAATTGGGGCAATTGAAAAGGAAAAATCGTATGAAAAAATTTTATCAAAGCACGCGGCGTCATTTGGCCGGCGGTTTTTCGGCGTTTGCTGCGCTGGCAACCTTGGTTTCGGTATCCTGCCAATCCAATACGCCGCGCGAGCAAGCAGCGGCATCGAACCACGTGCCGTGGTCGGTTCGCATGGCGGATGCGGAAATGCAGCGCCGCGGCGACTCGTTCTTGTTTCATGAAGGCACGAAGACCTCATGGGTCTATGAGACCGCTGTGTTTTTGAAAGGGCTTGAGCAAGTCTGGCAGCAGACGGGCGAGGAGAAATATTTCGCCTATATCAAGAAATTCGCCGATTCTTACGTCGAGCCTGACGGCAGCATCAAAACATACGAGCTGGAGGAATATAACATCGATCATGTGAACCCCGGCAAATTGCTTTTGACTTTATACAATGCCACGCAAGAAGAAAAGTACAAGAAAGCCGCGTTTTTGAATATGCAGCAGCTCGAGACGCACCCACGCACGAAGGAGGGCGGCTTCTGGCACAAGAAGATTTATCCGTGGCAAATGTGGCTCGATGGCATTTACATGGGATCGCCATTTTATGCCGAGTTCGCCAAAATGTTCGACCGCTCCCAAGCTTTTGATGATATCGCGAATCAAATTATTTTCGCCGCCAATCATACGCATGATCCCAACACTGGCTTGTTTTATCACGGCTGGGATGAGAGCAAGCAGCAGAAGTGGGCCGATCCCATCACGGGTTGTTCTCCCAATTTCTGGGGCCGCGCGATGGGCTGGTACGCCATGGGCATCGTCGATGTTTTGGATTTCATGCCCGCCGATCATCCAAAAAGGGAAAAAATTCTTTCGATCTTTCAAGGCTTATGTCAAGCGCTCGTGAAGTATCAAGATTCAGAAACCGGTCTGTGGTATCAAGTTGTGGATCAAGGCAAGCGCGAAGGCAATTTTCTCGAGGCCTCGGCGTCGTCGATGCTCGTTTATGCAATGGCCAAAGCGATCCGCCACGGCTATCTTAGCAAAGAATATCTTCCTGCGGTCAACAAAGGCTACGATGGCATTATCAAAAATTTGATCAAAGAGAATGCCGACGGCTCGATCGACTTGACGCAGGTTTGCCAGGTCGCCGGACTCGGCGGCAATCCTTATCGCGACGGCTCGTATGAGTATTACGTCAGCACGCCGATCGTTAGCAATGATCTCAAAGGCGTCGGCGCTTTTATTATGGCCGGTGTCGAGATGGAAAGGTTGAATGGACGAGGCAATGAAGCGGCAGCCTTAAAGGAACCAAGTACAGCCGCTAAATGACTGGCCTCGAAAATTTCGGACCGAATTTCAATCTTTATGAATACACAAGATAATTATGGCAAGATTATTTAAAAGCTTTTTAATTATTTTGCCACAACATCTTGCAAAAAATATCTTTGCGGACCTTGATCTTTGCGGATGAAGTTAGTGACGTTAGGCAAAAATGCCTGCGCTACCCTTATCACTAAAGCATTATCACAGCTTTAAAATTCCTCTTGACAAAATCATATAACCTGGTATATTAGGTATATCAAATGAATTTGACCATCGTTACAAAGATTTATTGAGCATCAATAAACATGGCAATTGACTTTAAAAAGCCTACTCCACTTTATATCCAGATTGCCGATGATATTAAAGCGAAGATTACCAAAGGAAAGCACCGTGTCGGTGAGGCACTGGGCTCGCAAAGCGAATTGGCCGCGGCTTATGATGTCAGTTTGATGACGATCAAAAAGGCGCTGGCAAAACTGACTCAGGAAGGCCTGCTCTTTAGCCGGGTGGGCAAGGGAACGTATATCGCCGCGAAGCACCCCGTGGCTAACAAAGTCATGCCATCGCAAAATTTGATTGGTTTCGTTCTGCGCGATCTGCAAAGTCCGTTTTTTTCATTGATCGCGCAGCATGCGGAAGAGGCGGCTTATAAGCAAGGCTATAACGTTCTTTTGTCAAATTCCTCCGGTCGCGCCGAAAAGGAAGAGGCGCAAATACGCCGCTTTCGCCAGCTCGGCGCCCGTGCTTTGATCATCGCGTCGATGACCCACATTTATCATGCGACGCCGGCGCTGCGTACTTTGCTGCGCGAACGGTTTCCCTTTGTGATGGTGTCTTACATGGCCGATGAAGACGTTCCTTTTATTGGAACCGATCACGAGCAAGGCGGCTATCTCGCGACGCAACATCTGCTGCAACTCGGCTACAAGCATATCGGCTATATCGATGGGGAGGAGGGCAATCTGGTTGGTGAGCTGCGTAAGCGAGGCTACGGCCGCGCGTTAGCCGAATATGGCTATCGCATTAACAAGCGTTCGCTGTTTCGGCTCCGGCATCGTGGTGAGTGGCACGATTATCAATCGGGCTATGAAATCGGCAAGCGTTTCACCAAGCTTACTCATCGGCCCGAGGCGGTCTTTGTTTACAACGATCTTGCCGCGCTCGGTTTTCAGCAGGCGATTCTCGATCAAGGCCTGAAAGTGCCGGATGATGTTGCCATTGCCGGCTTCGACAACATCGTGCGCGGCTCTTATGCGCCGGTTCCCCTCACCACGATACATCAGCCGACGGCCGAAATCGGCAATATGGCCGTCTCGACGCTCATTAAAAAAATCACCGGACAGGAAGTGCCGACCAGGATAATCCTGCAACCTAAGCTCATCGTGCGCGAATCCTGCGGATCGAAATTGCGGCCTTTTGTTTACGCTCGGGCAAAGCGTGACAAAGGTTTAGTTCTTGCCTAATTTTGAGCTTGCACAAATTTACTTTTCCGGAGAAGAGGCCAACCCATGAAGCCTACGCCAGCATTTTGTGCTCTAGCTATTGCGGCAAGTCTTTTGGGATGTTCTGCAAAAGACGAAAGCAACAGCATTCTCAAGAAAACTTATCCCGAGTCAATAACGCTGTCTGCAAAAAATCCAATCGTTTTGGCGCGCCCCGATGCCGAGATGGTTTTGGAGATGGCGCAGCTCAAAGCCAAAGCGCCGGAGTTTAATGACAAAGCTTTTGTGATTTTAGCGAGCACAAGAGAGCTTGCCAGTCAGGCCAACGATCTGGACGGCGATGGCAACGCAGATCAAATCGTCGCCGTCGCTGATTTTGCGCCGAATGAAACGAAGGCATTGACCGTGCGCTATGCTAAATCCGGCGCGCAACCGCGAGAATATCCCAAGCGCACGCAAGCGGAGATTTCGCATAAATTTGGCGGCCAGTTCGTCAATCGCAAATATGAAGGCGGCGTGTTCCAAAACGTGCAAGCGTTGCGTGTTCCACCCGAGCATACCGATCATTCATTCTATATTCGCTACGAAGGCCCCGGTTGGGAGTCGGATAAAGTCGGCTATCGTTTTTATCTCGACTGGCGCAATGCTACGGATATTTTTGGCAAGAAAACTCCGAACATGGTTTTGCAAAACGTCGGGCAGGATGGCTTCGATTCATACCACGCGATTTCCGATTGGGGCATGGATATTTTGAAAGTCGGCGAATCGCTCGGCATCGGCTCACTCGCGATGTGGCACGAAAACAAAGCCAACCGCGTGGCGCAAACCGACAGCATGACTTGCGCAATCATTGCAAATGGCGCGGTGCAATCTCAAATTCAAACCAACTACTTTGAGTGGAAAGTCGGCCCCGGTTCGTACAATGTCGTTTCAAATTTATCCATCACTGCCGGCAGCCGTTTGACCAAGCACACCGTCGAGATTGCCGGAGATGCGGAGAATTTGTGTACCGGTATCGTCAAGCTCGATAGCACCGTGCTACTCGCTTCGCCGGAAACGAGCACGGTCTGGGCATATCTCGCAACCTATGGCAAACAGAGCCTCGTGCCGGACAAACTCGGCATGGCGGTTTTGTATCGAAAGAATGATGTGATCGACGTGGCTGAAGATCAACACAACCACGTGGTGGTTCTTAAACCGATAAATGGCCGATTGATGTACTATTTCCTGGGCGCTTGGGAACAGGAGCTCAACGGTGTTAAAACCGCCGAAGAGTTTGAAGCATATCTTAATCAGACGGTGGCGGAATTGAACTCGCCACTGGTGATTGAGTAAAGTTAAGCGAAACTGCGTCGTGTCCCATAGGGGCAAAATGAAAATAGCCCAGAAATTCATTTGAATTGGTGGGCTATGTTCACATGCCCTTCGGGACGGTGAACAGTTTCGATAATTTTTTTGTTCGTGGAGAATCCCAATGAAAATTTTGCCAGCTATAGATCCTATCCGCACGAAGAGCATGTTAACTTCTGAACTCAGAGAGAATTTCTTGCTTGATGATTTGTTCCAACCTGACAAAGTGCATTTGGTATATTCTGAGAACGATCGCGCCATTATCGGTTCGGCGGTGCCGGTGAAAGAGAAATTGCCTTTGCAAGCCTCCAAAGAATTGGCGGCGGATTATTTTGCACAACGCCGCGAGATCGGCGTGCTCAACATCGGCGGCGCGGGACAAATCACTGTCGATAAAAATGTATTCAGTCTGGCGAACCGCGATATGCTTTATATCGGCAGAGGCGCAAAAGAGATCATCTTTAGCGGTGAAAAAGACACCGAGCCGGCGGCATTTTTCATTTTGAGCTTTCCCGCACACCAAAGTTATCCGACGAAGCTTATGCGCTTTGCCGAGGCGGAAGCCGTTCGTCTCGGCTCGCCGGAAGGCGCGAACCAGCGCACGATTTACAAATACATTCATCCTGGCGGCATTCAAAGCTGCCAGTTGGTGATGGGTTTCACGCAATTGAAAAGCGGTTCCATCTGGAATACTATGCCGCCGCACACGCACGCCCGGCGCATGGAAGTGTACATGTATTTTGATCTACCGGAAAATGCGCGCGTTTTTCATTTCATGGGACAGCCCGAAGAAACGCGCCATCTCGTGATCGCCAACCGGCAAGCGGTGATTTCGCCAAGCTGGTCGATTCACTGCGGCGCGGGCACAGGAGCTTATGCATTCTGCTGGGGCATGGGCGGCGAGAATCAGGCGTTTGAGGACATGGATGCGGTTCGCATGGAGCAGTTGCGTTAAAGATTCAGGTGACAAAAAGCCTGCCCTGCCAAAGCCCTAGGCAGGCCAGGGATGGATGACAGAAAAATTTTTTCCGTCTGATCCCTACGGGCGTAGCCATACCGTTAGCGTCAACTACCCTGATATGATATGCCAAACGCCTTCTTTCTGCCATTCATTTTTCTGTCATTGCTTTTATTTAATTTTGTCAAGTTAATTTTTAAGTAAACATCTCCCATGATCCTGGACAAATTCAAACTCAACGGCAAAGTCGCCGTCGTCACCGGCGCGTCGCGCGGGTTGGGCCGCGGCATGGCGCTCGGACTCGCAGAGGCCGGCGCGGACTTGGTTCTCGTCGGTGTCAGCGATATGACCGCCTCATGCGAAGAAATCAAAAAACTCGGCCGGCGCTGTGCAACCGTCACGGCGAATTTGAATGACAAAGATTGCGTTACAACTATCATCAACACCGTGGTTGAGAAAATGGGAGGAATCGACATTCTTGTGAACAATGCCGGCATCATTCGGCGCGCACCATTGCTCGAATTTTCCGAAAAAGAGTGGGACGAAGTGATCAACGTTAATTTGCGCACATTATTCTTTCTCAGCCAGGCCGTGGCACGAGTGATGGTCGAACAAGGCCGCGGCGGCAAGATCATCAATGTCGCCTCGTTGCTTTCTTTTCAAGGCGGCATCTTGGTTCCTTCTTACACGGCTTCGAAAAGTGGTGTGATGGGTTTGACCCGTTTGTTCGCCAACGAGCTGGCGCGCCACAATATCAATGTGAATGCCATTGCTCCCGGCTACATGGCGACGGACAACACCAAAGCGCTGCGAGAAGATCCCAAGCGCAGCGTTGAATTGCTCGCGCGCATTCCGGCTGGCCGCTGGGGCGCGCCGGATGATTTAATGGGCGCGGTAGTCTTTTTGGCGTCGGAAGCTTCAAATTATATGCAAGGCCACACGCTGGTTGTCGATGGCGGCTGGTTGAGCCGCTGATGTCACACGGATATTTCTCATGACAAAAGGGAGTTCTATGAAAACGATTGCTGCTGAACGAGAAGTTCCCGTCACTCAAACCGGAAAATCCAAGATCGGTTATTTTCGCTGGGTGGTTTGCGCTTTGTTGTTCTTCGCCACGACGATCAACTACATCGACCGCCAGGTCATCGGCCTCTTGAAAGGCACGCTGCAAGAGCAATTCAAATTCAGCGAGCTTGACTACGCCGCGATCGTTTTCAGTTTTCAATTGGCCTACGCCATCGGCTTGCTGCTCGCCGGCCGCGTGATGGACAAGCTGGGAACGCGGAAAGGTTTTGCGCTGGCCCTCATCGTGTGGAGTATCGCTGCCATCGCGCATGCCGCCGCTAATTTGTTTCCCGGTTTGCAGATGCCTACCGTCTTGATCAATCCACCGTCGATCGTGCTGCTCACCGGCGCCGCGGCAGGTTTCGCGCTCGCGCGTTTCGTGCTCGGTTTGGGCGAGGCTGGTAACTTTCCCGCCGCGATCAAAACCGTAGCCGAGTGGTTTCCCCAAAAAGAACGCGCGCTCGCCACCGGCATTTTCAACTCCGGCAGCAACGTTGGCGCCATCATTACGCCGCTCGTTGTGCCGTGGATCGCGCTGCATTGGGGCTGGCAATGGGCGTTTATCGCCACCGGCGCCATCGGTTTTGTTTGGCTATTTTTCTGGTTGCCGCTTTATCGGCCACCCGCCGAACATCCGCGGCTTTCGCCCGCGGAGTTGGCTTACATCCGCAGCGATCCGCCGGAGCCGGTCACACCGATTCCATGGCTCAAGTTATTTCCTCATCGTCAAACTTGGGCTTTCACCATTGGCAAGTTCATGACCGATCCGATATGGTGGCTTTATCTGTTCTGGATTCCGGACTTTCTTCACCGCAATCATGGACTCAATCTGACTTCAATCGGATTGCCGATTGTGATCATCTATCTTGTGGCCGACGTTGGCAGCATTGGCGGCGGCTGGTTGTCGTCGTCACTCATCAAACGCGGCTGGACGGTCAACCGCGCGCGCAAAACCGCCATGCTCGTCTGCGCGCTTTCGGTTGTGCCCATTGTGTTTGCCGCGAACGTTTCTAATCTCTGGCTCGCGGTGGGGCTGGTTGCCCTCGCCGCTGCAGCGCATCAGGGCTGGTCGGCTAACATCTTCACGCTCACTTCCGATATGTTTCCGAAACAAGCAGTAGGGTCGGTGGTCGGCATTGGCGGCATGGGCGGCGCCATTGGCGGCATGTTGATCGCCCTCATCGTCGGCGAGATTCTTCAAACCACTGGCAGTTATGTGCCGATTTTCATCATCGCCGGCTCAACGTATTTGATCGCCTTGTTGATCATTCATCTCATCGTGCCCAAGCTGGAAGCGGCTGAAATTTCCGAATGATTATGAAAGACATTCTCATCACCGAAAATTTTCTGTTCCATAATAAAACCGCGGCCGAGCTTTATCATGATTATGCCAAAGCTCAGCCGATCATCGACTATCATTGCCATTTGCCGCCAAAGGAAATTGCCGAGAATAAAAAGTTCGCCAATCTCACGCAAATTTGGCTGTACGGCGATCATTACAAATGGCGCGCGATGCGAACCAACGGCATCAACGAACGCTATTGCACCGGCAATGCCTCTGATTGGGAAAAATTTCTCGCGTGGGCCGAGACCGTGCCGAAAACGTTGCGCAATCCGCTTTATCATTGGACGCACATGGAACTGAAGCGGCCGTTTGGCATTTCCGACAAGCTTTTGAACAAGGACACGGCCAAAGAGATCTGGGAGAGAGGCAACGCCAAACTGGCGCTCGATGAATTTTCGACGCGCGGCATCATGCGGCAAATGAATGTCAGGCTGGTTTGCACCACGGACGATCCGGTTGACAGCTTGGAATATCACCAAAGCATTCGCCAAGACGCCAGTTTCAACATTCCCGTGCTGCCGGCGTTTCGTCCCGACAAAGGCATAGCTATCGAAAATGGCGCCGCGTTTCGCGAGTGGGTGAGTAAGCTGGCAGCCGTAGCCGATGGTGAAATCAAAATTTTTTTTGACTACATCTCTGCGCTCAGAAAGCGTCTGGACTTTTTTCACGCGCAAGGTTGCCGCTTATCCGATCACGGCATTGAAACCGCGTATGCAGAAGATTACACCGATGCCGAGATCAAAAATATTTTTGGCAAAGCGCTGGCCGGCAAGAATCTCGATTACGGTGAGATACTCAAATTCAAATCCGCGATGCTGTACGAGCTTGGTCTGATGTATCATGAGAAAGGGTGGACCCAACAGTTTCACATAGGCGCGCTGCGCAACAACAACAGCCGCATGTTTCGCACGCTCGGGCCGGACATGGGGTTCGACTCGATTGGAGATTTTGAAATCGCGCGCCCGCTGGCCAAGTTGCTGAATCGTTTGGATGATGAAAACACGCTGGCGAAAACCATTTTGTACAATCTCAATCCGCGCGACAATGAATTGATGGCCACGATGATCGGCAATTTTCAAGACGGCAGCGTGGCCGGCAAAATACAGTACGGCAGCGCCTGGTGGTTTCTCGATCAATTGGACGGCATGAAGAAACAGCTCGAAACGCTTTCGAATATGGGATTGTTGAGCCGTTTCATCGGCATGCTCACCGACTCCCGCAGTTTTCTTTCCTATCCTCGTCACGACTATTTCCGCCGCCTGCTCTGCAACATACTCGGTGAGGATATGGAAAACGGGTTGATTCCGAACGACATGCCGCTCGTCGGGAACATGGTTGCTGATATATGTTTCAACAATGCGAACGAATATTTTGGCTTTGGTCTCAGTCGATAACTGATGCCAAGTAAATGTCCAGCGAAGCTTCGCCTCAAACCCTACGGGCGCAGCCGACAAGTGAATAAAGGAAAATTAACCCCAACGAATAGAAACAACGCAACGGATGAAAAGCTTTTATCGGTTGCGTTGTTTCTATCCGTTGGGACACTTGTTCTGTTTGCAAAGATTTTTTGTTGCTCAAAATCTCAATCATTTGAATATTTTTGTGAGATGATTTTACTATGAGCTTGATGCCGATTATTGAAAAAATAAAGACGGCTCCCAGAAACGGCAATCTGCCCTTGCTGGTCGAGCTTTCTAAAAGCGCGCCTATTCGGATTTATCCGAAATCGATTCATCAATTGGATCGTGCGTATTTTTTCATCGCCCGTAGAGATGAAAAAAAGTATTTGTTCATTTCGCCGACAACGGATTCCCACACCGCGCTTCGTCGTTTTGAAGGCGAAGAACTCGAGGCTTATCCGGCGATCAAATGTTGCCCGCTCAATCATCAGAACGCTGCGGTGCTGCGCGAGTTTTTTGATTTTGCCCGGCCGATTTTGATTGGCCTGGAAAATTCATTCGGCCTCGGCGACCGGCTCGGCCTGGCGAATCCGGCCCATCTTCGCGCCATGGCAGATACGCCGTTGCGCGCCATTCTCGCGCAGCAGTCGATCCGCGAGCTTGAACGCACCGAGCGCACCGCTGACGAGGTGATGGATGCCGCAACCTGGGCGGTCTTTCAAGAGAGTTATAAGCAAGGTTTCGGCGCCGACGCGGATCATTTGAAAACGACCGAGCACATCGACCGCATGATGCAGGCGGGCTTCACATTTTTTACGTTTGATCCCAGCGCTTACGTGGTGAATGAAGCGGCGAAGCTTCCCGACGAGGAGTTGTCCAATCGCCTCAAAGCGCTGCCGTGGAATATTCTGGCCGATTCACCCGAAGGAATACGTTCGCGATACGAAGGTAAAGCATTTCGCGTCACCAATGATTTCGAGATTCATCCAACCACCGATGAAATACGCCGCGCGCTGGTAAAATACGGCGCCGTCATTGCGCACACGGTCACACTCTATCGGCATCTCGAGAACAAATATCGCAGCCGGCCTTATGAGGTCGAGCTTTCAGTGGATGAAACCGATTCTCCGACCACACCGTTCGAGCATTTTCTGGTTGCAAATGAATTGAAGCGATTGGGCGTCAAGCTCGTGAGCCTCGCCCCGCGTTTCGTCGGTGATTTCGAAAAAGGTATTGACTTTAAAGGCGATCTTGCTTTATTCCAAAAAGAGTATGTCAAGCACATCAAAATCGCCGAGGCGCTCGGCCCGTACAAAATCAGCATCCATTCGGGCAGCGACAAATTCAGCGTCTACCGGGCGATTGGCGCGTTGAAGCTCGGACGCGTCCACGTGAAAACCGCGGGCACGAGCTATCTCGAAGCGCTGCGGACTATTGCGGCAAGAGAACCGGAGCTATTTGGTGAAATTCTCGACTTCGCGCGCCGCCGGTACGAAACGGACAAAGCGTCGTATCATGTCTCCGCTAAACTCGATCAAGTCCCGCTAGCGCAAACCTGCACGCTGGAGCGCTTTCTCCGCCTCTTTGATGACGACAATGCGCGGCAGGTGCTGCACGTGACCTTCGGTTCCGTTCTTACTTGCAAGGACAGCGCCGGCAAACCGGTTTTCAAAGAGCGCATCTTGCGCGCGTTGGAACAGCATGAAGCAGCACACTACGAATATCTGCAACGCCATTTCCGCCGGCACGTTGAACCGTTCGTGTAAGCTCGTAGTTACGCCTTCAGGCGTTGCCGTTTCAGTTCATAACCGGAGCCAACACCAAAAACAAAAGCGCACGCAGAGACTCAGAGCCGCAAAGTACACGCAAAGACCAAGCTTTTCTTTGCGATTTCTCTGCGTCTTTGCGACTTTGCGTGAGATTTTTTTTCAAGAAGAACCGCCATGACTCTCGAACAACTGAAAACCATGTACGATTTCTCCGGCCGCACGTTCGTCGTTACCGGCGGCACCGGCGTGTTGGGCAGTGAAATGGCTTGCGCGCTCGGCGGCTGCCGTGCCAATGTGGCCATGATCAGCCGTAATCCCGCCGCCGCAGAGCGAATTGTCAAACGCATCGAAGCAGACGGCGGTCGGGCACTTGTTGTCCATGGCGATGTTTGCCAAGCCGACACAATCACCAAAGCCGCGGAAGAAATCATCAAAACCTTTGGCCGCATTGACGGCTTGCTCAACGGCGCCGGCGGCAACAATCCCCGCGCCACGACGAATCCGGAGCAATCTTTTTTTCAATTGGCGCCAGAGGCGCTGGAATGGGTGGTTAATTTGAATTTGATGGGAACCATTTTGCCGAGCCAGATTTTCGGAAAATATCTGGTCGAGCAAAAATCTGGCGTCATTCTCAATGTCACTTCGATGAACGCCTTCCGGCCGTTGACGCGAATTGCCGCTTACTCTGCGGCGAAGGCGGCGGTCAGCAACTTTACGCAATGGCTCGCGGTTCATATCGCGCAGGAGTATTCACCCCATATTCGCGTCAACGCCATCGCTCCCGGATTTTTTCTGACCGAGCAAAATCGCTTTTTGCTCACCGACAAAGCCACTGGTGAACTGACGCCGCGCGGCAAAAAAATCATCGAGCACACGCCGATGGGACGATTTGGGAAACCCGAAGATCTGCTCGGCGCCGTGCTCTGGCTGCTCTCGCCGGCCTCGGAGTTCGTCACCGGAATTGTTGTGCCGGTTGACGGCGGGTTTTCGGCGTACAGCGGCGTTTAAATAGAAATGCCAATTTTCCAAAAAGGCGAAGCGATTTGGGCAAAACTATTATTGTGCTTTGCAAAAATAAAGGGACCCTGAACGCGATACTTGCTTTGATGGCATGCAGGAGAAATATTTTTCTGTCATCCATCTTTCTGCCATCTTACTTTCTGTAGAAAACCTTGAACAAAATTTTATAAACCTCTTTCAGGAGAATACTAATATGAGTGGAAAAGCTGATATTGGCTTGATCGGTTTGGCCGTGATGGGCCAGAACCTGATTCTTAATATGAATGATCACGGCTTCACTGTAGCAGTTTATAATCGAACGACTTCCAAAGTTGACGAGTTCATCAACGGCGCCGCCAAAGGCACGAAAGTGATCGGCACGCATTCTATTGAAGAATTCAGTAGCACGTTGAAAAAACCTCGCCGTGCGATGCTGATGGTGAAGGCCGGCCAGGCGGTGGATGATTTTATCGAGTTACTCCTCCCGCATCTCGAAGCAGGCGACATCATCATCGACGGCGGCAATTCCAATTTTGATGATACCATTCGCCGCACGCAATACGTGGAAAGCAAAGGACTGCTTTACATCGGCACCGGTGTATCCGGCGGGGAAGAAGGCGCGCGCCACGGCCCTTCGATCATGCCGGGCGGCAGTCCAAAGGCGTGGGAGGCCGTGAAACCGATTTTTCAATCCATTGCCGCGAAAGTGAATGGCGAGCCGTGTTGTGATTGGGTCGGCGAGAATGGCGCCGGCCATTACGTGAAAATGGTACACAACGGCATCGAATACGGCGACATGCAATTGATTTGCGAAGCCTACGATCTGATGAAAAGAGGCTTGGGCATGAGCAACGACGAAATGCACCGCGTTTTCGCGCGCTTCAACAAAGGCAAGCTCGACTCGTATCTCATCGAAATCACTCGCGACATTTTGGGTTATCGCGACGAGAATGGCGCGGCCGTGATCGATCTCATTCTCGACGCCGCCGGGCAGAAGGGCACCGGCAAGTGGACGGTTATTTCTTCGATGGATTTGGGCATTCCGATCACGTTGATCAGCGAGGCGGTTTACGCGCGCTCGCTTTCCGCGATGAAAGATGAACGGGTACAAGCCGCGAAGATTCTCCAAGGGCCGGCGGCGAAATTCGACGGCGACAAAGAAAAATTCGTCAACGATATTGAAGAGGCGATGTACGCGGCGAAGATCATCTCGTATGCACAAGGTTATATGTTGCTGCGCGCTGCCGCCAAAGAGCATAAATGGAATTTGAATTACGGCGGTATCGCCTTGATGTGGCGCGGCGGCTGCATCATCCGCTCCGTTTTTCTTGGAGACATTCGCAACGCTTTTCAGCGCAATCCCAATCTCACCAATCTGCTGATGGATTCCTACTTCAGCGAGCAAGTCACGGCGGCGCAGTCCGCGTGGCGCCGGGTGGTGATGAAGGCGACCGAACTAGGAATTACGATTCCGGCCATGGCCTCGGCGCTGAACTTTTTCGACGGCTACCGGCAGGAGCGCCTGCCGGCGAATTTGCTTCAGGCGCAGCGCGATTACTTCGGCGCGCACACTTACGAGCGAATTGACAAACCGCGCGGCCAGTTTTTCCACACTAACTGGACGGGCCGTGGCGGCGAGGTGACAGCGGGCAAGTACAACAATTGATTTTTTGCGAATGATATCTTTGCAAAACGTAAAGACTTTTATTGGTATCCGGATTTGCCGAATCCTACGGACGCAGTCGTCCGGATTCAAGTCATTAAATTTTTATCCGGGCGACTGCGTCCGTAGGATTCGTAGAATCCGGATACCGAAAGCTTTTTCCTATTTGTTTCCGGTCCCGGCCTGCTTAAAGCCCTGGCAAAGCAGGCTTGTCCGGATTGTGGATATTGAAACATGAATGCAATCATCGGCAAAGGCTCGCTGGAAACTCCGTTGACCGAATCCGAGGTGAGAGATATTTGTGAAACGGCTCTGGCCTCGCTACCGCCGGTAGGAAAGCGTGTGCTCGTGCTCATTCCGGATCATACCCGGCACGCGCCGATTGATATGTTCTTTCATATCATTCATGATCTGCTCGGACAAAAAGTGCAAGCCTTGGATTATCTCATCGCCACCGGCACGCACCAGGCGATGAGCATGGCGCGAATTTATCAGCACCTCGGCATTACGGAACAGGAACACCGGGAGCGTTACACCAAAGTTCGCTTCTTCAATCACGAGCATAAGAATGCGGCGCAGCTCGCGACGATTGGCACCATCCCGGCCGCCGAGATTCATGCGTTGTCCAACGGCTTTCTGAATGAGGACGTGCCGGTCACCATCAACAAAAAGGTTTTGGAGTACGATCAGATTTTGATGGTGTCGCCGGTGGTGCCGCACGAGGCGGTCGGCTTTTCCGGCGGCAACAAATATTTTTTTCCCGGCATCGGCGGCGTGGACATTATTCAAACTTTTCATTGGATCGCCGCGCTCATCACCAATCCGGCCGTGAATGGCGTGAAAGATACGCCGACGCGGCGAGTGATCGAACGCGGTGCCGCATTCATCCCTACGCCGAGTTTGTGTTTTGCTTTCACCGTAAATGACCAGCATCAAGTTGCATGTTTATTTGCCGGCGATCCTTATGAAGCGTGGTCGCGCGCGGCGGACTATTCGGCGAAAATTCACGTCAGTTATGTTGACAAGTCGTATCGGCAAATTCTTGGCATTGCACCGGAGATTTATGAGGAAATTTGGGTCGCCGGAAAAGTGATGTATAAATTGGAGCCTGTCGTTGCCGAGGGCGGCGAGCTGATCATCTACGGCCCGCACATTCGCGAGATTTCATTCGTGCATGGCAATGCCATCCGCAAGATCGGCTATCACGTGCGCGATTATTTTGTCAAACAGTGGGATCGTTTCTCAAACGAGCCGAAACTGATTCTGGCTCACTCCACGAATGTGCGCGGGGTCGGTACGTTTGAAAATGGCGTCGAGTCGCCGCGCATTGCGGTAACGCTGGCGACGAGCATTCCGGAAGAGGTTTGCCGCAGCATCAATCTCGGCTACCGCGATTATCGCACCATCGATCTTGACGGCTGGCGCACGCAGCAGGACGACGATCATCTCGTCGTTGAAAATGCCGGCCAGCTTTTGTATCGTTTGAGAAATTAAAATAAAGTCTACTTGCTCACGGAATTGGAACAGCTCACGGAAATAAATTTCAAAAATTTTTACTTCCGTGAGAGTTCCATTCCGTGGGCCAAAATTTCTTTGCTTTTTTGCAAAGAGTTCACTTTGTATAAGGTGAGATGACTATGGCACTCAAAATCAGACCTGCAACTGAAACCGAATTTGATCTGCTCGCATTGGGCGAATGCATGATTCGCTTAAGCCCGCCGGGACATCAACGCATCGAGCTGACGCCTGTTTTCGAGGCGTATGCCGGTGGTGGAGAATACAATGTCGCTTATGCGCTCGCGCGTTACGGCATGCGCACCGGATGGGTATCGCGGCTCGTCGATAGCCCGCTGGGCGCGTTTATTAAAAATCATGCGCAATCAAGTGGGATGAACATTAGCGAAGTCGTTTGGGTGCCTTATGACGGCGTGGGCCGGGCCGACCGCATCGGCTTAAATTTCACCGAAGTCGGCCTCGGCGTGCGCGCCAGCGTCACGCTCTACGATCGCGGCCACTCGTCGGCATCCAACATGAAACCGGGGGAAGTGGATTGGAAGCGAATTTTCAACCAACGGAAAGTGCGCTGGTTCCACACTGGCGGCATTTTCACTGCGTTGAGCGATAGTTGCGCCGAAGTCGTGGAAGGGGCGATGAAAGCGGCGCACGAGGCCGGCACGGTCGTGAGTTACGATCTCAATTTTCGCAGCAAGCTGTGGTCGAGCAAGCGCGCCATCGAGGTGACGAAAAAGCTCGTTCCGTATATCGATGTGCTCATCGGCAATGAAGAAGATTTTCAGAAAGTGCTCGGCTTCGAGGTCGAAGGGACGGATGAACATTTGAAGAAGCTGCCGATCGATGGCTACAAAAAGATGGTAGAGAAAGTGGTGAAGACCTATCCAAGAATTAGTGCCGTCGGCACCACGTTGCGCGAGGTGGTGAGCGGTCTTGTCAACAACTGGTCTGCCATCATGTATTATGATGGCCAGTTTTATCAGTCAAAGCGATATGAGAATCTTGAGATCGAAGATCGCGTCGGCGGCGGCGACGGCTTCTGCAGCGGATTTGTGTACGGCCTGCTGCATAACATGACGCCGCAGGAATGCGTGGAAATGGGCGCCGCGCATGGCGCGCTGTTGCAGAGCACCCGCGGCGACACCAGCATGGTAACAATGGAAGAAATCAAGCACGTGATGGGCGGCGGCAGCGCGCGGATCAAACGCTGAGCGATGGAAAGATCAACGCTCAAACCAAAGATGGACAAGCCAAATACCAAAGCCCTCACGAACAGCTCTAAATTAAAAATTTGCCCAACAGATTAAAAAACGACCAACGGATCATATCTTCAAATCCGTTGGTCGCTTTTCCATCCGTTGGCAACATAAGGCTTTTAGAATTTTTTCCAACTTTATTGGGCCTTACGGTCTAATTGTCAGGAGCAAAGCATGAGCATTCCCACGAAGGAAAGTTTAAAGCAATTCCAACCCCGGCACGCTTATTTCATCGGCTTCGATTCGGATGGCTGTGTGTTTGACTCGATGGAATTGAAGCACAAGGAGTGTTTCATTCCCAACATCATTAAGTCTTACGATCTGCAGCCGGTGTCGAAATATGCGCGGGAGGTGGCGGAGTTTGTGAATTTGTATTCGCACTGGCGTGGGATCAACCGCTTCCCGGGGCTGGTGATGACATTGGAGATGTTAAAAGACCGGCCCGAAGTGCGCGAGCGCGGAGTCAACATTTCCGACTGGACGTCGATCCAAAAATTCGTTGACGCCGCGCCTTCGCTCGGCAATCCCGCGTTGAAAGCGGCCATTGCCAAAACCAACGATCCGGCCTTGAAACATCTGCTGGCGTGGAGTGAAGCGGTCAACCGCGACGTTGAGAGTATGGTGAAAGGATTGCCGCCGTTTCCGCATGTGAAGGAGAGCTTGCAAAAATTGCAAAATCGTGCCGATATGATGGTGGTTTCCGCCACGCCCGCCGAAGCGCTGCACCGCGAATGGGAGGAGCACGGCATCGACCAGTACGTGGCCCTGATCGCCGGACAGGAGCTGGGCAAAAAAGAAGATCAGCTCGGCCTCACCGTGCAAGGGAAATACGCTGCCGGCCACGTTTTGATGGTGGGAGATGCCCTCGGCGATTTGAAAGCCGCGCGCGCTGCCGGCGCCTTGTTTTATCCCGTCGTTCCCGGACGTGAAGATGAGTCATGGCGCATTTTTTATGAAGTGATCATTGAACAATTTTTGAGTGGTCAATATACGCCGGATACCGAGGCAAAATTTCTCACTGATTTTGAAAAGGCGCTGCCGAAAACACCGCCGTGGCAGTGACGGGGCGTTGTTCGGCATCCGGCTAAAAAACGTTTGCTTTTTCCTCCTGAAGTTGCCATATTGGGCCAGTAATCAATAAATGGTCAAATTAAGGAGTATCCTATGACTGAAAATAAAACAAAACCGACAATTGAAAGCGTAACTGCTTTTCTTAACAAAATTCAAGATATGCAGTTACGAGAGGACTGTTTTGCTATTCTTGAGATAATGGAGTCCGTCTCAAAAACAAAACCCGTTATGTGGGGAAGTTCAATCATCGGCTTTGGCACCTATCACTATGCCTATGAGAGCGGACGAGAGGGAGACATGGTCATCATCGGCTTCTCGCCAAGAAAACAGAACATTTCCGTCTACCTCAAGGGTGGGCTTGACCAATTGCAAGATGAATTATCCGAACTCGGCAAACACAAAACTGGGAAGGGTTGCCTCTATATCAAGACGCTGAAAGATATCAACACTGCCGTTTTCAGGAAGATGCTCTCGAAAGCATTTAAGAGCGCAAAACAAAAGTAACACTTATTCTGAGATCGAAAGAAGTTCGTGCAAACAAAAATATTGTGTTGCTTCAAAAGATGGGCAGCATGATGAAATCAAAAATATTGGGATGCATCAAAAGATGGGCATCGCAGTGAAATCAAAAATATCTTGGTGCAATGACTGAGCATTTTTCGGCGTCCGGCTAAAAAACGCTTGCTTTTTCCTCCCGAATTTGTGATATTAGAGCTTTAGCCAGTAAATGATCAAATTGGGGAGACAATTTCGCAATAGCATATATAAGAAAACCCCGAGGCTGATGGCTAACCCGAGCGCCTGGCAAAAAACTTACACCAAAAATCGGTGAATTGCTCTGTTTTGCCTACATTTAATGGCGACTGAAAATGTACGTTCTGTCGTATAAATCAAGTTAGCAATTTGAGATCGGCAGAAGTTAGTTGCAAATAAAAACGTACGGAGTAGATTTGAAAAAGAGTTCTCAGCGTGGAAGTAAATTATCTGCAGAAGTCAACGACGAGCACCTCAGCAGAGACCGAAAATACCTTGCCGTATGCACAGGAAGGATAACCTACTATCTTTAGTCCCTTTATAGTCAAATCAGTGCAAAAAAAGCAAAGATTTTTTTGATGAGTTTCATTTCGCTCAATATTTATACGGCTTTTATGGGGTTTTCAAAAGCCTCCAACTTTTTGATTGCAAGTTGTCTTTAAAATGCAAATCTGTGTAAAAACAAAAAATTTATCCGCTTAATCAGCTCAATCCGCTTACTATTTTTTGTATG
>JBOHQZ010000013.1:0-21282 GCA_050732275.1 bacterium | reverse complement strand
ATCACAAGTAAAAAGTGAAGTGAAGGGTTCTCGGAGTGTTGAAATAATGGAATTGTGTCTTGAGCGGCGTTCCAAAATTTCGGTTGAAAGTGAGAAGTTGGTTTTGTATCTTAATTTATAGATGCTGAAATCGGAACTTATAACGTTTATCAAAGTATCCTCCGAAGAACGGAGCCGGATCGCGTTTTGTATCTCGCCGTTGAGAAGAATATCTATAATGGGATTTTCACTGAGGAGATAGCTGGGGCTATCTTGGAAGATTTTAACATCCATCTTGTAATTTTTGATGAGGCCGAGGAGGTGATTTTGAAATGGATAAAATAGAAAAATACCGCGCCGTCGTCAAGCAGATTCTCAATGAATATGCGAAGTACAAGCCGTCGCATGGTGAAATCGAAACGGAAGCCATTTTTGATGCGGAAAAAGATCATTACGAGCTGGTTCACGTCGGCTGGGATAACAAGAAACGCATTCACGGCAGCGTGATTCACATCGACATCAAAGACGGCAAAGTCTGGATTCAGCACGACGGCACCAGCGACGGCATTGCCGACGAGCTGGTCGAAGCCGGCATTCCCAAAGAGCACATCGTTTTGGGATTTCGTTATCCCAAATTCAGAAAATATACTGAATATGCCGCCATCGAAACATGACAACAAAGATTACAATATGAAGGGCAAACAATCTTGAGCACAACACCTCTCGCACAACAACCTCCTTCCACGCAATATTTCCAAAAAGGCTTGGGGTTGAAGGCCGTCGCCCAAGGGCTGCTCGCGCGTGATTATCACAGTCACATTGTCGATTATTTGCGCAACCATGATTTTACTTTGCGCCTTGCCGACATGGAAATCCACCTGGCACAGGAGTTCGGGTTTTGCTACGGCGTGGATCGCGCCGTCGAATATGCTTATCAAGCCCGGGAAAAATTTCCCGGCCGGCGCATTTTTTTGACCGGCGAGATCATTCACAATCCGCACGTCAACCGCCGCATGATCGAGATGGGCATCGGTTTTCTAAGCGGCCAATATAGCAACGGCGTCAACGCGGAAAATCTGACGCCGGAAGACGTGGTCATTCTGCCGGCTTTCGGGGTAACGATCGACGAATTCAAGCAACTTTCAGACAAAGGCTGCGTTCTCGTGGATACCACTTGCGGCTCCGTGCTCAACGTGTGGAAGCGCGTCGAGCAATATGCGCGCGACGGTTTCACCGCGGTGATTCACGGCAAGTATTTTCACGAGGAAACCAAGGCCACTTCGAGCCAGGCGACGAAGTATCCGGGCGGGCATTATCTCGTGGTGCGGAACATGGAAGAGGCCGAGCGCGTTTGTGATTTTATTTTGGGAAAGCTCGCGCGCGTGGCGTTGCTCTCCCGCTTTGCCAAAGCCATTTCTCCGGGCTTCGATCCGGATTCGCACTTGCAGAAAGTCGGTGTGGCCAATCAAACGACGATGCTCAGCAGTGAATCGCTGGCGATTGCGGAGCGGCTAAAACAGATCATGATCATAAAATACGGTGTTGACACCGTCGACGCGCACTTCCGCAATTTTGACACGATTTGCAGCGCGACGCAGGATCGGCAGGATGCGGTGATGAAATTGGTGACCTCGCACCAGATCGACCTCATGCTGGTCGTTGGCGGATACAATAGCAGTAACACCACCCATCTTGCGGCGCTCGCGAGCCAGTACTCCCGCGCTTATCACATCGACGATTCCCGCTGCTTGATCAGCGCCGAGCTGATTCGCCACAAACCGTTTGGCCAAAGCGAGGAAATTGAAACCCGCGACTGGCTTCGCCGCGACTCTATCAAGATCGGCCTCACCGCCGGCGCTTCTACGCCGAATAATAAAATCGGCGAAGCGGTGGCGCGTTTAGCCGAGCTGCGCGGCGAAAAGGTCGAGGTATGGCTGAATGCGTGACGCCCCGAAACTATTGCCTCCAAAACGATTTCTTCATATATTATATAATGCCGCTTGTTCACGATTGACGAGCAAGCGGCGTCCTCGCTGCCTAACCATATACCGTCTCACCCTATTCGTCTGTCAATACAAATATATCTTATGTGGAGATGGTTTTCTTCTTTGCTTTTAATGATTTTGCTATGGACAATAGGAACTCGTGTAAGGCCTTAGTTAAAAATGGGCCGTCCGTACAGTGTTCTTCTCAAGATTGCGCCAACACGAACTCATCTATTGGGTCAGTTACAGGTAAGTAGCGCGCCGCCTCGCGGGGCAGCCAGGATGGCTGCGCTACGTTTCTCCACCAAAGGCTGAGGC
Source organism: bacterium (assembly GCA_050732275.1). Taxonomy (GTDB): domain Bacteria; phylum Zhuqueibacterota; class Zhuqueibacteria; order Zhuqueibacterales; family Zhuqueibacteraceae; genus Zhuqueibacter. The sequence continues at coordinate 19,000 of JBOHQZ010000013.1, read as the reverse complement.
ATTACAAACTCCCCTATTCCCTGCTTGACAATTTGACATAATGGCCGTATATTTTATATTAGTTATTTCTGCAAAACTGGCGTAAAAATTTTAAATTGAAAATTTTCAATTTAAAATCTCTAGCAATCAGTGTAATTACCATGGACACCTTCAAACTTGTCTCCGATTACAAGCCCACCGGTGACCAGCCGCAAGCTATTCGTGAGTTGACGGAGGGCGTGTTGCGTGGTGACAAATATCAAACCCTGCTCGGTGTTACCGGCAGCGGCAAGACGTTCACCATGGCCAACGTCATCGCGAATCTCAACAAGCCGGCGCTGGTTTTTTCGCACAACAAAACGCTGGCCGCGCAACTCTTCGGTGAGCTTAAAAGTTTCTTTCCGCACAATGCCGTCGAGTATTTTATCAGCTATTACGACTACTATCAGCCGGAAGCTTACGTGGCCTCGAGCGACACGTATATCGAAAAAGACAGCTCGATCAATGATGAAATCGACCGGCTGCGCTTGAAAGCCACCAGCTCGCTGCTCTCGCGCAAAGACGTCATCATCGTCGCCTCGGTCTCGTGCATTTACGGCATCGGCGATCCGGAAGATTATGCCGCCGAGCTGCTCATTCTCAATCGCGGTCAGCGGATCGAGCGCAACAAAATTCTCAGCCAGTTGGTGGACATGTTTTACACCCGCAACGATTTCGATTTCACCCGCGGCACCTTTCGCGTGCGCGGCGACGTTGTGGAAATCGTGCCGGCATACGAGCGCGAGGCTTATCGTATCGAAATGTTCGGCAATGAAATCGAATCATTGTCGCAAGTCAATGTGACCAGCGGTGAAATTTTGGGCGAAGTCGATACCGTGGCGATCTTTCCGGCGAAGCACTTCGTCACGCCGGAGCACAAAATGAAAGGCGCCATCGAAGCAATCAAAGTCGAGCTGGCCGAGCGGCTCGTGTGGTTTCGCGAAAAAGGCAAGCTGCTCGAAGCGCAACGTCTCGAAATGCGCACCAATTTCGATCTCGAAATGCTGCAAGAGCTGGGCGGCTGTCACGGCATCGAAAACTATTCGCGCCATCTCTCCGGCCGCGCGCCGGGACAGCGGCCGTATACTTTGCTCGATTATTTTCCCAAAGATTATCTGATGATCATCGACGAGTCGCACGCGACGCTGCCGCAGATTCGCGGCATGTATTTCGGCGACCGCTCGCGCAAAGAAACGCTGGTGGAATACGGCTTTCGTCTGCCTTCTGCGCTCGATAACCGGCCGTTGACGGTTGATGAATTTGAAAGCATGTTGAATCAAACGATTTTCGTTTCGGCGACGCCCGCAGAAACTGAATTAGAAAAGAGCAATGGCGTTGTGGTGGAGCAGGTTATTCGCCCCACCGGCTTGATGGATCCGGAAGTCGAAGTGCGGCCCGTCAAAAATCAAATCGACGATCTCATCGGCGAGATTCGCCAATGTGTGGCAAAAGGCCAGCGCGTGCTCGTCACCACGCTCACTAAAAGAATGGCCGAAGACTTGACGGATTATCTCGCGGAAATGGATATTCGCGTGCGCTATTTGCACTCGGAAATTCAAGCGTTGGATCGCGTCGAGATTCTCCGCGATTTGCGCCTGGCGGAATTTGATGTGCTGGTGGGTATCAACCTGTTGCGCGAAGGGCTTGATTTGCCCGAGGTTTCGCTCGTCGCTATTCTCGATGCCGACAAAGAAGGCTATTTGCGCAGCGAGCGCTCGCTCATGCAAACCGCTGGCCGCGCCGCGCGCAATGTTGACGGTAAAGTGATTATGTATGCCGATACGATTACCGGCTCGATGAAAAAGATGATCGACGAGACCACGCGCCGCCGCGAGGTTCAGCGCAAATTTAACGAAGAACACGGCATCACGCCGCGCACGATTTACAAAAGCGCCGAAGAGATCATGCAATCGACGCGCGTCGCCGACGCCAAAGCCGAGAAATACGGCGTCGAAAAGCGCAGCGAAGACACGTTGAAAATTTCCGACGCTGAATGGAGCAAAATGACGCCCTTCGGTCGCGAAGAAAAGCTGGATCGCCTCGAAAAAGAAATGCTCGACGCCTCCAAGAAACTGGACTTCGAGCGCGCCGCCGAGCTGCGCGATGACATCGAGCGTTTGAAGAGCGGCAAAAAGAAGGGACGGGTGAAATATCAGTTTGCGAAGAAGTAGCGTAGCACAGACCGTTGGTCTGCATATCTTTATAAATGTCATTCTGTAAGAATCTTTTTTGTTGCGAGCACTCTTTTGAATTTCAAAAAATGTCGAATAAAAGGTTTAACGAACTGCGTAAGCTGTTAGGAGGTCGTTATGTTACTTCCCGATGTTGTCACGATAGACAAGGAGATCATGAGCGGAGCTCCGGTCTTTCAAGGCACACGCGTGCCGGTCAAAAATCTCATCGACTATTTGGAAGGCGGATATGATATCGATGTATTTTTGGACCATTTCCCCGCTGTCAAAAGAGAGCAAGTCATCAAATTTCTTGAAGCTTCCGGTCGGGAATATCTCATGAGCCATTATCATGAAAGTCTTGCTTGACGAATGTGTGCCGCGGCCATTGAAGTTTGATCTCATCGGCCATGACGTTGACCATGTCACAGAAATGGGCTGGTCGAGCGTTAAAAACGGCAAATTGCTGGGATTGGCCGTTGGCGCTGGATTCGAAATATTGGTCACAACCGATCAGAATTTGCAGTATCAACAAAATCTACGGAATTTCAAAATCGGCATTATTGTGTTGATTGCCAAATCGAACCGGATTGATGATTTGCAACCACTAATCCCCGAGACATTGAATGCGATGAAGAGGATAACATTGGGACAACTGGTAGAGGTCAAGGCTTGAAACTGATGTAGCGCATAAAAGATCCGACCAATGCCCAGCGCCGGTTCATTCCGTTGCGCATTGCAAATTGTAAATTGCCGGATGTGATCGCGCAGTTTGTGTGCTTAAAAGTTCATCAAAAGGGTTGTTAAATTTGTGAAGCCCAAGCGTTACAGTTGGAGTGCAGAAAAGAACCAACTTCTCAAAGCGGAACGAAGTATCTCTTTCGAAGAAGTCGTTTTTCGCATTGCCGAAGGGCACGTTCTGGATATCGTCGAGCATCCGAATCAGGAAAAGTACAAAGGGCAGCGGATGTTTATTGTCAGTATCCATGATTACGCTTGGCTGGTTCCATTCGTTGAGACGGATGATGAAATGTTTTTGAAAACGATTATCCCCAGCCGCAAAGCAACCAAACAGTATTTAGGAGATGATCATGACACCCCATGAATTTGATGTCGAAGAACAAGAAGTGTTGGCTTCGTATGAACGTGGGGAATGGAAATCCATTCCAACTCTTGCGGAAGAGCTGCAGCACTATCAAGCGTATGCGGCCGCCACTATAGCGAAGAATAGATTAGTCAGCATTGATTTGTCACCAGACGACTTTCAAGAAGTCCAGCAAAAGGCCCATGCGCAGGGCGTCCCTTATCAAAAGCTAATCGCCGATATTATTCATAAGTTTGTTGCCGGCCGTCTTGTTGAACAGCCGTGACAATTATCTTTTGATGAAAAGTTTCTTGGTTAGCAAATGCAGTTGAATAGAACATGAACACGCATTTCGACTACGACGTCTTCCTCAGCCACAGCAACAAGGACAAGCCGGTGGTGCGGGAGCTGGCGAACCGGCTGAAGCAGGACAGGCTGCGGGTGTGGCTGGATGAATGGGAAATCCAACCGGGCGATATGATTGGATTGAAAATCCAACAGGGTTTGGAACGCTCGCGCACGCTGCTCATGGTCATGTCGGCTGCTTATTTTGCGTCGGAATGGTCAACGCTCGAGCATCAGACGCTGCTCTTCCGCGATCCGACTAATGCCCAGCGCCGGTTCATTACTGTGCTGAAGGAAATTTTTACTATCAAAAGCATTGTGTGATACTCTAATGAAGCATGATATCTTTCTGAGTTACTCTTCAAAAGATGAAGACTTGGCTCTTCGCATAGAAGAGCGGCTCTCTTTACATGGTTATAGAGTTTGGCGTGATGATAAAAAAATTCCAGTGGGAGGAAGTTTGATCAAGAAGGTATTTGAAGCCATTGATAATTCTTATTATTTTGCAATAATTCTTACAAATAATGCCATTAAATCCAGATGGGTAGAGAAAGAACTCAATGCCGCTATAATGCGTGAAATCAAAGGAAAAAAGGACGTTATCCTTCCTTTACTTCGCGAAGACTGTGAAGTACCCAGGGGGATTGGAGATAAAAGATTTGCTGATTTCAGAAAAAACTTTGATGATGGCATGAATGAATTGATTAACTGGCTAAATAAATATAACCGACGAGATAAAAGCAATAATAGATCTACACGCTCCCGAAATTCAAAAGCTGGGCTTTCACATGTTCGGAATATAAAAAAAGTTTCAAATCATAAATTGGCAAAATATAGATCGTTTAGTTTTAGTCGATACACTCTCGATCAGGAGAAAAAAAGGTTTTTAAATGCAATAAGAAATGAAAAAGATTTATTTTTAGTCATGGATTTGGGAGGAACCAAAGCTTATCTTTCCCTCGTTGATCGCGAGGCAAAACGTCTTTTTGATCGTAAATTTCATACCGTAAATCATAACAAACCACGAAAACTTTTGAAGTTTATCAAAGAATGTATAAAACAGACTATCGTTGGCATCGCTCAACGTTGTGAGGTCGAAGAGGTTGAGATATCGAGAAAAATAAAAGCTCTGGGTATTGCATTTCCAGGACCAACAGATTTTGAGAATGGTGTTGTTCTTGACGCCTCCAATTTTAAAATCAAGGATTTTCCTTTGGTGCGTGAATTAAGAAAGGCCTTTAAATTCCCCGTTTTTGTTGATAATGATGTCAATCTGGGAGTACTAGGTGAACATTGGAAGGGAGTAGCTAAAGGTTATAAGAACGTCGTTGGCATTATCATTGGCACCGGAATTGGCGGCGGAATTTTAATCGACGGTAAAATTTACAGAGGAAGAAATAAAACTGCAGGTGAGATAGGTCACATGATAGTTGACTTTAATAACAAAACAAAATGTGGCTGTGGCCAAATGGGATGCTTTGAAGCCTTAGCCAGCCGAAAAGCTATGGGGAAAGAAGTTATAAAAATCAAGAAAAGTAAAGGGGAAAATCTTGACTATTGGAAAGAAAAAAATATAGGGAGCAATGAAATTGCCGACAAATTCAAAACTCGTGATCCTGACACAATTAAAGCTGTTAAAGAGGCGGCACGTGTTTGTGGAAAAGCTGTCTTTACCATTTTAAACTTACTTAATCCGGATATTATTTTCTTTGGTGGAGGATTCATGCGGCAAATAGGTGATGATTTTTTGATACCAGTAAAAAAAGAAGCCCAAAAGTGCATGAATGCTGTTTATAGTGTAGGGAAAAAGAACATCCCGATAGTTCGAGGTGAACTAGACAATCCGAATTTAGTTGGCGCTTGCAAATTGATTCTGGACAATATCTCAGGTAATAAAAAGAACATCCCACCAGGGGCAAATGCCAACATCAAAGATATCGGGCGCATTGAAAAATCGTTATCATCATTCATTACAAAGCGTTTAAATAAAAGTTTAAAAAAAAGATTGGCGATTTTTTACCAGATGAAAGGCCCGATTTTAATCTCTACGAATTCCAAAAGTGATTTTTATGAGGACAAATTGAGAGCCTTGCGTAATCTTGGATTAATTGAGACCATAGGAAATCAGCCTTTTAGAAAGTCTACACATGTACGAATTACGCCGCTTGGTAAAATTGTTGCAGGAGGAATTTTAGGATTGCAACGTTGACAAATTGAAAATTCTGGAAATTGTGAAGAGATAAAACGAGAGATGAACTGATGCTGATTCTAGTCCTCGGCAGCGGAGGCCGCGAGCACGCCCTCGTTTGGAAACTGGCGCAAAGCCCAAATGTTGAGAAAATTTATTGCGCTCCGGGCAATCACGGCATTGCGCAAGTGGCGAGGTGTGTCGATATTGCAGTTTCTGATTTAGCAGCACTCCGTCATTTTGTCCAAGAAAAGGGCATCGATCTGACCGTCGTCGGCCCCGAAGCGCCTTTGGTGTCCGGCATTGTTGACGATTTTGCAACACACGGGCTGCGCATTTTCGGTCCTTCACAGCAGGCGGCGATGCTCGAAGGCAGCAAAGCCTTTGCGAAAGAGCTGATGTGGAAGCATCACATCCCCACGGCGGCGGCAGAGATTTTTGTTGAAGCACAACAGGCGCTGGATTATATTGAAAAAGCGCCGGTGCCGATTGTGATCAAAGCCGATGGTTTGGCCGCCGGCAAAGGCGCGATCGTGGCGCGCACGCGCGAAGCGGCTCTCGACGCCGTGCGCCGCATGATGCAAGCGCGCGAATTTGGCGACGCCGGCAATCGCGTCGTCATCGAAGAGTTTATGGAAGGGGAAGAGGTTTCGGTGCTCTGCGTGACCGATGGAAAAAACTTGTGCGTGCTGCCGGCGGCGCAGGATCACAAAGCGGTTTTCGACAATGACGAAGGGCCGAACACCGGCGGCATGGGCGCGTATGCGCCGGCGCCGGTGATGAATGCGGCGCTTATAGCGCGTGTCGAGCAAGAAATTCTGCGGCCAACTATTGCGGCGATGGCACAAGAGCATCACCCGTATCGTGGCGTGCTCTATGCCGGCCTCATGATCACGAAAGACGGCCCGAAAGTGGTGGAGTTCAACTGCCGTTTCGGCGATCCGGAAACGCAGGCGATCATGCCGTTGATTGCTTCTGATCTGGCGGAACTGTTATGGCGCGCCGCGAACGGAAATCTCGATGGCTACGAGCTAAAAATCGCGCCGCGCTGGGCAATGAGCGTGGTGCTCGCCTCGGGCGGTTATCCGGGTAAATTTGAGACGGGCAAGCTGATCAACGGCCTCGAACGCATTAATGACAACGAGGTAACGATTTTTCATGCCGGCACGGTTATGGATCACAATGGCAATTTTTTGACAAACGGCGGGCGGGTATTGGCGGTTACCGGCGTGGCAGATAATTTTTTGCAGGCGCAAGAAAAAGCTTATTGTGCCGTTGGCAAAATTAAGTTCGAGGGAATGCATTATCGCAGGGATATTGGCATGAAAGCGATGCGGCATGTTTGAAATTGACAATTCTCAATTGTCAATTAACAATTGCCAATTGAGAATTATTAATTGGCAATTGTTAATTGTTAAGGATATTTACATTAGTTGAAAGGACAACTCTCATGAAAATCTTGGTCACCGGCGGTGCGGGATTTATCGGTTCCCACATCGCTGATGCTTTCATCGCGCACGGACACCAGGTGACCATCATCGACAATCTGGTGACGGGACGGCGGGAGAACGTCAATGGGCAGGCGGCTTTTCATCAAATCGACATTGGCGACGCCGGCGTCGCGGAAATTTTCGCGCGCGGGCAATTCGACGCGGTTTGCCATCATGCCGCGCAGATGGATGTGCGGCGCTCGGTCATGGATCCGCGTTACGACGCTGAAGTCAATATTCTCGGTACGCTCAATTTGCTGCAGCAGTGCCAAAAAACGGGCGTCAAAAAATTCCTTTTCGCTTCGACCGGCGGCGCGATTTACGGCGAGCAGGTGAGATTTCCGGCGGATGAGGAGCACCCGTCCTGGCCGGCCTCGCCGTATGGCATCAGCAAATTAGCGTGCGAAAAGTACATTTACTTTTTTGCGCAAAATTATGGACTGCGCTACGTGTTCCTGCGTTACGCCAACGTCTACGGTCCGCGCCAAAATCCGCACGGCGAAGCCGGCGTGGTCGCGATTTTTTGCACGCGCTTGCTGAAGGGCGAACAGGCGGTGATCAACGGCGACGGCAAGCAGACGCGCGATTATGTTTTCGTCGGCGACGTCGTGCGCGCAAATTTGCTGGCGTTGAATTACCCGGAAAAAGATTATTTCAATATCGGCACCGGCATCGAGACCGATGTGAACATGATCTATCAGCGATTGAATGAAGCCGCCGGGGCCGGCATGCCCGAACAACACGGCCCGGCCAAGGAGGGCGAGCAACTCCGCAGCGTGCTGGCGAACGACAAGGCACGCCGCCTGCTCGATTGGCAGCCGAAAGTTTCATTGGCCGACGGCTTGAAAGAAACCGCGGAATGGTTTCGCACGCATATTAAATAAGCTCTATTTATCTTTTTCGGCTATTTCATCTTTTTGATGACAACACCTCTTCTCAAACCCGGCAGCCCGGGCCGGGACATCAACACGCTGCGCCAGGAAATCGGCTTGGTGGGTGAATCGCCGGCGATCTGGCAGATTCTCGAAACCATCGAACAGGTGGCGCCGACGGATATTTCGGTGCTCATCATTGGCGACAGCGGCACCGGCAAAGAGCTGATCGCGCAAGCGATTCACCAGCTCGGCCACCGCCGCGACAAGCCGTTCGTCGTCGTGAACGCCGGCGCGATTCCGGAAGGCATCATCGAATCCGAATTGTTCGGCCACGAAAAAGGCGCGTTCACCGGCGCGGTGGGCAGCCGCAAAGGCTATTTCGAGCAGGCCGATACCGGCACGATTTTTCTGGACGAGATCGGCGAGATGCCGCTGAACACCCAGGTGAAGCTCTTGCGGCTTTTGGAAGGCAAGGAGTTCATTCGCGTCGGCGGCAGCAGCCCCAAGCAAGTGGACGTGCGGGTGATCGCCGCGACCAACCGCGACCTCGACAGCGCGGTGCGCAAAGGCGAGTTCCGGCCGGATTTGTTTTACCGCCTCAATGCCGTCAACATCCGCGTGCCGAGTCTGCACGAGCGCCGCGAGGATATTCCGCTGTTGGTCAAAAAATTCGTCACGGATTTTTGCAGCCAAAACAACATTGCTTTCGAAGGCTTCACCGACGACGCCATGCGCCTGTTGCGGGAACATTTCTGGCCGGGGAATATTCGCGAGCTGAAAAACTTCGTGGAGAGCTTGATCGTGATCGAGCGCGGCCGCCGCATCGACGAAATGATTCTGCAGCGCCATTTGCCGCGCGGCGTGGAAATGGATCATCGCCTGCCGGTGCCGGTGAATCGCACCACTGAAGAGGTGGAGCGTGAATTTATCTATCGCGCCTTGATCGACCTCAAAAATGAAATCGCCCAACTGCGCGAGCTGCTCGTCGGCCGCTACATCGCGCCGCCGCGGCGGCTCAAATCCGGCTTGATGGAGGCGCCGGTGATTCAGGAGATTGGCAACGAGGTGGCGGAGCTTAATGACGATCATCAAAGTCCGGCGGCTTTTGAATCCATCGAAGACATGGAGAAGCGCCTCATCACCGAGGCGCTGGCGCGCACGCAAGGGAACAAACGGAAGGCCGCCAGCTTGCTGAAAATCAGCGAGCGCACGCTGTACCGCAAAATCAAGGAATACAATCTGCCGTTTTGATGGTTCATGAAAACAATTGTAAACATCAATAGCCTGCGGCGGGATTTTTGGTGCTGGGCGGCATTGGGCGCCGCGCTGACTTGCGGCTGCGGGCCCTACTCTTTTTCCGGCTCGACGGCAACACATCTCAAAACCATCGCGGTGCCGGTGTTCGAAGACCGCACCGCGGAATTCGGCATCAAAGAGCGCTTGAGCAGCACGCTCATCAACGAGTTCACGCGCGACAATACGCTGAAAATTGCCGACCGCCGCACGGCCGATTCGATCTTGCTCGGCACCTTGCTGCGCGTGGAAGAACGCGCCGGAGTTTACGACCAAAACCAAAACGTGCAGAAGATCAGAGTCTCGCTGACGGTCGATATGAAATATGAAGATTTGAAAAAAAAGAAAATCGTTTGGGAAGCGCAAATCACCCAATTTGGCGACTATACTCCTCCTGATCGGCAAGCCGCGATTGACGAGGCCATTAGCAAAATCGCCAACGAAGCGCTCAACAAAACGGTCTCGGGCTGGTAACCCAGTCGGCCCGACTGGCAGCCCGTTGGAAAATATTTTTATTTTGCAACGAAAAGAGAACCGCAACGAAAAGGCGCCAAGAATTGTTTCGGCCATGAGCTGTTGCCGATTTGTCATGCTTGGCTAAACATGACAAAAATAAGTTGCACTTTACGTCTGTTTTTATTACTTTTTTGATTGCAGTTTATCGCCGGAGAGGAGCGGATCTATTTATTAAGGTATGGAAAGCATTTTAGAATCGGGCATTCTCGTTCTGTATTTTGTCTCGTTGTTCATTCTTTTCGTCTTTGGCTCGCACGGTTACGTCATGGTTTATTTGTTCAACAAATACCGCGGGCACGCCGGAAAAGCGCCGTTGCCGCTGCAAGATTTGCCGAGGGTGACGGTGCAATTGCCGGTTTTCAACGAAATCTACGTGATCGAGCGCCTCATCCGCGCCATTTGCGAAATGGATTATCCCCGGCATTTGCTGGAGATTCAAGTTTTGGATGACTCGACCGACGAAACTTTGCGCCTTGCGAAAAACCAGGTCGAGCACTATCAAAAACGCGGCTTTCAAATCAATTTGTTGCACCGCGATCATCGCGAGGGATTCAAGGCCGGCGCGCTGCGCGAAGGCCTGGCAGCAGCGGCGGGCGAATTCGTTGCCATCTTCGACGCCGATTTCGTGCCGCCCAAAGATTTTTTGAAAAAGACGCTGCCCTATTTTCAAGATCAAAAAATCGGCGTGGTGCAAACACGTTGGGGACATTTGAATTTCGATTACTCTTTGCTCACGCGCGGCCAAGCCATCGGCCTGGATGGACACTTCGTGGTTGAGCAAACCGCCCGCAATCGCGCCGGTTATTTTATCAATTTCAACGGCACCGCCGGCGTGTGGCGACGTGAGTGTATTCTCGATGCCGGCAATTGGTCCGATGACACGCTGACGGAAGATCTCGATTTGAGCTATCGCGCCCAACTGCGCGGCTGGAAGTTCGTTTTTTTGCCGGACACGGTTTGCCTAGCCGAACTGCCGGCTGAGATTGGCGGCGTGAAATCACAGCAATTTCGTTGGACGAAGGGCGCGATGGAAACCGCCAAAAAAATTTTACCGAGGCTCTGGCGTTCGCCTTTCCCTTTGAAGGTCAAATTGCAATCCACCGTGCATTTGACCAACAATCTGGTGTTTCCGTTCATTCTCATCGTCGGCCTTTTGAACCTGCCGTTGGTGGTGATAAAAAACGAGAGCGCCAATGATCACACCCTGTATTTTGCGGTCATTTCGGTTTTCATGCTGGCGTTTTTCGGCTCGTTTTTGATGTATTTGACGGCGGAGCGCGAGTGTTATCCCAACTGGCGCCGGCGCCTCGCATTTTTTCCGCTGTTTGTGGCCGGCAGCATGGGGCTTTCGGCCAACAACACGCGCGCGATTCTGCTGGGTTTGTTCAATCGCCGCAGCGAGTTTTTGCGGACGCCCAAATATCACCTCGAAAGCAGCGCCGATTATTTTTGGGACAAAAAATATTTTAAAACTCGTGCGCTTTGGCGCCGTGGCTTGCAGACCGGTTTCATCGAAGCGGTGTTGGCGCTTTACTGTTTTACCGGCATCGGCGTCGCGGTTTATTACGGTGAGCTGGCCGCGATTCCGTTTCAAACATTATATGGCCTGGGATACGGCTTTATTGCGTATATGTCATTCAAGCAATATTGGTGGCGCCGCGTTGAAACGTTCTTTTTAAACAAGGCGCGTTTTCAAGGCTTGCGGCCTCGCCCGGCGCCAGTTGAGGCAGCAAGCTCATGAAACTTTTTGCCAATGCGCCAACTCGTTGCAAATAAAATTCACCGTCTTTGACGTTTTCCATTCACCGGCTGTCTGCCGAGCAGACAGGGGAAGCAAAATAAATTTGTTAGAGAGCATGCTTTATGGCAACTGAAGAAGTCGGGGGCTTGGAATCTTTGCAAGTTCTGCTGCAGCAGAACCCCAACTCCTTGACGTTCGGCCGCGTCGCCGAAGCCCTCATGCAACAGGGCCGGCTTGACGAGGCCATCCAGCTTTGTGAAGAGGGCATTCGCCGGCATCCGTTTTACGTGACCGGCCACATGGTTCTCGGCAAATGCTATTTGCAAAAAAAGCTTTTCGACCAGGCGGAAAAAGAATTCAAGCGCGTTCTGTTGTTCGATCCCCAATATCTCGCGGCGCACAAGCATTATGGTGACTTGATGCGCGAGATCGGCTGGGACAACACCTGCGAGATGAGCTATCGCAAAATTTTGCATATCGACCCGCTGGACAAGGCCGTGAAGGCATTGGTCGAAGAATTTGCGGGCCGGGCCAAAGGCGAAAAAGCACCGGCCATTCGACCGGCAATAAAACCGGCAAAGGAAGCTCCTTTAGCCCTGCCGCCTCTCACGGCCCCACCGGCCTTTGACGACGATTATCTTAGCTCGACCGGCGTGGGAGAGGGCGACTTTCTTCGCTACGAAACGCCTTCTTCTCCCGATCAGGAAAAAATCTCGCCGCTCGAGTTTGAGCAGGAGTATGCCGCGGCGGCGCCGGAACCTCCTAGCCGCCCGCTCCCCGAAGCCGACGAAGAACGATTTTCTTATATTCTCGATGATATTTTTCAAGACGAGGTATTGGACGAAAAAACCTCCAAGCCATCTGGACCGGATAAACCCGCCAAGCCCGCCGACTATCTACCCGAAGATCAAGCCGAAGCTGAAACGGACAATTTTGGCGATGACGAAGATTTGAATGAGACAGAGTGGCCGCAACCTCGCAATGACGTCAACCAGACCACTTCTTTGCGTTCCGAGCCGCCGGCGCGCGCCAACGATGGTTTCGACGCTGACGCTGATGGCATGGACGAAGTTCCGATGCAAACCCCACGAGAGCCAGCAAAGATTCAACCGCGGCCGGTGGACTTTGATTTGGATTTCGATGAAATGCCGCCGGCGCCGATCGATTCCGGCAACGCCACGCCGATCACGCCACTGCCGGTAAATTTGGACATGGACGAGCCGGAACCCGAGGACAGCAAAGCCTTGACGCGATCGGCGCCGCGGCCGGCAGCATCAACGCGTATGCCCGTGCGCCGCGGCCGAACGCTCGCCGATTTCAATGGCGACGAGCCGGCGCCGCCTTCGGCCAGCGAGCGCGAGAAAATCGTCACGCCGACGCTTGGGGAAATTTATGCCGCACAGGGCCAATACACCAAAGCCATCGGCGTTTTTGAGTTGTTGAGCAAGAAAGAGCCGAACAACCGCAATTACCGCGATAAAATCGAATATTTGAAAAAACGGCTGCAAGAGACGCAAAATGCAGGATAGAATCGACCGGGTCCGCAAGCAGATGCGCGCCGTGGGACTGACTTCTTTTCTCGTCAGCTCGCTCACCCATTTGCGGTACCTGTTTGGCTTCACCGGTTCCAATGGCATGGGTCTGATTACGTCAGACCTTTGCTTTTTTGTAACCGACTGGCGCTACCGCGACCAGGCCGCGGCAGAGGTGCGCAACGCCGAAATCGTGATCGTTCGCCGCGATATGCTCGCTCCGCTCAAAGAGCAACAGCTCGTGCAAGCCGGCGACCAGCTCGGCTTTGAAGCGCAACACTTGAGCTTCCGGCTGTTTTCGCAATTGCACAAACTTTTCAACAACATTAAGTTTGTTGCCACCGAGCATCTCGTTGAAAAAATCGCGATTCCAAAAGAGCCGCAGGAGATCGCCAATCTGCGCCGGGCCGGAGCCATGGCCGCCGCGGTGTGGGATCAAATTTTGCCGTACATTCGTCGCGAGGTGACCGAAGCGGACCTCGCTGCAGAGATTTTATATCGGGCGCGCAAGCTCGGTTCGGAGATCGAGGCGTTCGATCCGATCGTCGCCAGCGGTCCGCGCTCGGCGCTGCCACACGGCCGCAGCTCGCAGCGCCGTTTGCAGTCCGGCGATTTTGTGGTAGTCGATTATGGTTGTGTGGTCGAGGGCTATGCGGCTGACGTCACTCGCACGGTTGCCGTTGGCGAGCCGCCGGTAAAATTGCGCGAAGCTTACGCCGCGGTGAAAAAAGCTTGCGAGCTGGCCTGCGAAGCGGCGCGCCCCGGCATGAAAGGCAGCGATCTCGACGACGTGGCCCGCAAATATCTCGACTCTTGCGGTTTTAAAGAAGAATTCAACCATTCTCTTGGCCACGGTCTCGGCCTGGATGTTCATTCGTTGCCTCGTCTTGGTCCGGAGAGCAAGGATATTATTCCGGCGAATGCGATTGTCACCATCGAGCCGGGCGTATATTTCCCGGGCCTCGGCGGCGTGCGCATCGAAGACGATCTGCTCGTCACCGAAACCGGCAACGAAGTGTTGACGCCGATGCCGCGCGAGCTGATTGTGGTGGAATAACTTTGTAAATTTTAAATTGTAAATTTCCAATTTAAAATTTTAAATATTCATGCTCCTTCCCGACGCGCTTGCCATCATCATCATCACCTTCCAAAATACCGGAGACATTGCGCGTTGCCTGCAGTCGTTGGCGCAGGCCGAGCCGGAGCGGAATATTTATCTTTTTCTCATCGACAACGCTTCGACGGATGGCACTCGCGAAATCATTCAAGCGCTCATCACCAGCCTGCCCCAGCCGCGCTTCAATGTTGAATTTATTTTAAATGAAAAAAATCTCGGCTTTACCGCTGCGGTCAATCAAGGCTTGACGCGCTATTTTGCCATGCCCGCCAATCACCGCCTGCCCGTTCTGTTTTTGAATCCCGACACCGTTTTGCCGGCGAATAGCTTGCCGGCGCTTTTGGAAAGGCTTTACGCGGTGCCAGACACCGGCGTTGTCGCGCCGCAACTCATTTATGAAGATGGGCGCATCCAAGCTTCCTGTCGCCGCTTTCCGAGCCATTGGGATTTATTCTGCGAGCTGGCGGGATTCGCGCGCCTGTTTCCCAACTCGCCACGATGGAATCGCTGGAAGATGGGCGATTTCGATCATCGCACCGCGGCAGAAGTCGAGCAGCCGCAAGGCGCCTGTCTTTTAGCGCGGCCCGAAGCGGCGGCGCAAGTCGGCCTTTGGGATGAGCGCTTCCCGATTTTTTTCAGCGATGTGGATTGGTGCCGGCGTGTGTGGCAGCAGGGTTGGAAAATTCGTTTCGAGCCGTTGGTGCAAATCACCCACGCGCAGGGCGTCAGCGTGCAGCAAGTTCGCGCCGCGGCGATTTGGAGCTCGCACCAGTCTTTCTGGCGATACCTGCGCAAGCACGAACGAAATTGGCGCGAAAAATTGTTGAATTGGGTTTGCGGCCCGCTGCTCATTATCGCCGCGTGTGTGCGGTTGATCGCGCATTGGGCAAGCGACTGGCGGAACTGGCGCGACGATGGGAGCACGCGACAGGAAAAGAAAAAATATTGAGGGATATCCCCGCACGTGCTTCCAAGTAACATGTCATCCCGCGTGGCGGGATATTGTTCATCTCAAGCACTGTGCTTGAAATGAAACAAGATTCCCTCGGGATGACATTGGAGTGTTACTTGCCGAATGAACTCCCAATTGTGGGAGAGAACGCTGGGTTGAAGCATGATCTTGACTTTTATCATAAAAGCACGTAATATTTCCAGTGGTAACCATCGACAATATTCACGACAATTTCTTCAAAACAAAATATCTTTCTGCTTTCGGCCATGTTGTTGATGAAGGCGGCGTTTCAACAGAACTTGGAAATCATAATGAAACATCCTTTTTCTGATTTTTGTTTGATGACCTGATTCCATATAGATTCACGATCGGCGGAAAGTGTTGCTAACTCGTTTTTTCTCGACGCGGAGGGAGATCACTCGTGGAACCCATCCTTATGCCCTGCCGGCAAAGTCAAAGTTTTTGGCGTAAAACGCTTTTGCTCAGCCTGCTCACCTCGTTCACAACAAACCTACCCACAACCCTCCTCGCCCAAAACCGGCCGGTCAAATTTGAGCGCATCGGGCTGGAGCAGGGGCTCTCGCAAAGCACGGTGTATTGCATCCTGCAAGACCGGCAAGGTTTCATGTGGTTTGGCACGCAGAGTGGGCTGCATAAATACGATGGCTACAGCTTTACGTCTTATCAACAAGATGTCTTCGATTCCACGTCAATATCGGAAAATGTGGTCTGGACCATCTACGAAGATCACACCGGCACGCTTTGGGCGGGCGATTTAAATTCGGCTTGTGTAAACCGCTTCGAGCGCGACACCGAGCGTTTTACCCGTTTCAAGCACGATCCGAATGATCCACACAGCCTGAGCAACGGTGGCATCAATGTCATTTTCGAAGACCACCTTGGTACACTTTGGGTGGGCACAAATTATGGCATCAACAGGTTTGACCGCGAGAAAGAGCAATTCACCCGCTTCATCTACAATCCCGAGGATTCAACGAGCTTGCATGGCTATTCGGTTTTTTCAATTTACGAAGATCAAGCCGGCACGCTTTGGATTGGAACGGGGCGGTGGCTCAATAAGCTTGACCGAGAGAAAGAGCAGTTTGTTCATTATGAGGTTGATCCAAGTGCCAAGCCAATCACCGCCATTTTGGAAGATCGCACCGGAACGCTTTGGGTTGGATCGGAAGGCGCTGGCCTCAAAAAATTTGATCGCGCGACGGGGCAACTTACCCCGTTCTTTCACGACCCGAAGAATCCCCGCAGTCTGAGCAGTGATAGCGTGCGAGTTATTTACGAAGATTCCTTCGGCACGCTTTGGATTGGAACTTGGGGCGGGCTGGATCAATTTGATTACGCACAAGAACAATTTACCCGTTTTATCCATGATCCAAAGAATCCTTACAGCCTCAGCGACAATGTGATCTGGTCAATTTGCGAAGATCGTTCCGGCATACTTTGGATCGGAACTTATGGCGGTGGCGTCATCAAATTGGATCGTGGCAAAGAACAATTCACCAAAACTGCTCATGAACCCGACAATCCTCACAGCTTAAGCGACAATGGCGCTCAAGGTTTTTACAAGGATCATAGCGGCACGCTTTGGGTTGGAACCAGAAAGGGGCTTGATCGATTTGATCACAAGACGAAGGAAGTCACCCATTTTTTCCACAACGCAAAGGATCCGGACAGCTTTGGCGACCTGAAAGCCCGTACTATTTGTCAGGATCGTTTCGGCATGTTATGGATTGGCACGAACAAAGGCCTCGATAAATTTGATCCCAGCACCAGAAGGTTTTCCCATTACCTTCACGACCCGAAGAACTCTCATAGTCTTGGCGCCAATCGTGTGAATCTGCTTTATGAAGACCGCGCCGGCACCCTCTGGGTTGGAACCTATGGCGGCGGGCTCAATCGGTTCGACCGCGCAACAGAACAATTCACCCGCTATACGCTTGAGGTTAAAAATCCCAATAGCATCAGTGGCAATATTGTTTGGGCAATTTGTGAAGATTCCCTGGCGCGCAATATCTTATGGGTTGCAACAAGCGAGGGCCTCAATCGCTTTGATCGCAGCACTAGGCAGTTTACCCGCTTCCTCAATGATCCGAAAAATCCTCACAGTCTCAGTGATGATTATTTGGGACCGCTGCACGTTGATCGCAGCGGAACTTTATGGGTTGGAACGATGGGCGGGGGACTTAACCGCTTTGACCACAAGGTCGAACGATTTACTCATTTCACGGCCAAAGACGGCCTTTGCGACAATCAAGTTCGCGGGATATTAGAAGATGATCATGGTCGTTTGTGGTTGAGCACCAGCAACGGATTATCCCGCTTTGATCCGCGTACAAAAACATTTCGCAACTATGACGTCGCAGACGGTTTGGCCAGCAATGAATTTATCTTGCCCAGCCAGCATAAAAGCGCCGATGGTGAAATGTTTTTTGGCAGCTTCAATAGCGGCTTTACAAAGTTTCACCCCGACAGCATCAAAGACAATCCGTACATTCCGCCGGTGGTCATCACTGCTTTCAAACGCTATAATACCGAAGATGCCGAAGGCATTGCCATAGCAGAAAAAGGTATTTCCGCGAAGAAAGAAATAACGGTTTCATACCAAGACAACGTTTTGAGCTTCGAGTTCGCTGCGTTGAGCTATCGCAACACCCTCAAAAATCAGTACGCTTATAAACTCGAGGGCTTCGACAACAATTGGATTCAGCTTGGCGCCAAGCGCGACGTGACGTTTACCAATCTCGATCCTGGCGGATACACCTTACGCGTGAAAGGCTCGAACAACGACGGCGTTTGGAACGAAGAAGCGACCTCGCTGAAAATCACCGTCACCCCGCCGTGGTGGCGCACGCGCTGGGCTTATGCTGCTTATTTGATGCTCTTTGGCGCGGTGCTTTACGGTTGGCGGCGCTTTGAGTTGAACCGTGTGAAGCTGCGCAACAAACTCAAAATGAAAAATTTCGAAGCGCAAAAGCTGCAAGAGATGGATCAGATGAAATCCCGCTTCTTTGCCAATATCTCCCATGAATTTCGCACGCCGCTGACGCTAATTGCCGGACCGGTCGAACAAATGCGCACAGGCGAATTTAAAGGAAATGTGCAAGAGGCGTATGAGATGATTTTGCGCAATAGCCGGCGCTTGCTGCGTTTGATCAATCAGTTGCTCGATCTTGCCCGCCTCGAAGCTGGAAGATTGTCGCTGCAAACACGTCCGGAAAACATTATCAGTTTCCTCAAAGGCCTCGTGCTGTCTTTCGCCTCGGCCGCGGAGCGCAAGCGCATTAAGTTGAGCATTACCGCCGAAGAGGAAAACCTCATCGTCTATTTTGACCGCGACAAGCTGGAGAAGATCGTGTCGAATCTGCTCTCCAATGCGCTGAAGTTCACGCCGGAAGATGGAAGCGTAACAGTGGCAGTTGGCAGAGGCAGTAGCAGTCAACGGCGCGTCCCGAGTGCTCCTGCTGGTGCCACTGCCAACTCGGTCGATATCTCCGTCACCGACACCGGCCCCGGTCTTCCGCCAGATCAACTCGACAAGATTTTCGACCGTTTCTATCAAGTCGATGCCTCGCACACGCGCGAACACGAAGGCACGGGCATCGGCCTAGCGCTGACGAAAGAGTTAGTGGAATTGCATTACGGCGAGATTCGCGTAAACAG